>NZ_JBHTAC010000011.1:99360-200933 GCF_042663325.1 Catellatospora aurea | reverse complement strand
CCCGGCCCAGTTCGCCGAGCTGATGGCCAACGCCTACCCGCCGCTCTCCTGACCGACGGCTGACCGAGGGGCATCCTTCGCGAGAAAGCTCGCGGGGGATGCCCCTCGCCCGTTTGGCAATCGATGTGCACAGATGGTTGAAGCATGCGTGCTGGCAAGTTTTGCCATGTATCGTTTCGAACGGCGCGAGGACAAAATGGTCGATCGCGCGATGTGAGTCCGATGGGGTAGATATCGGACAAACAGCGAGAACGTCGCCTCGCCATCGGACGGCCGATCACGAGGGATCGTGATTCGGGCAGCGGCAGGCGATGCGAGCGACGCCGACGCCGGTGTCAACGCTCCGGAACCGACGATCGCCACACGAATATGTTACTAAAGCGCGAGACGGTATAAATCGGACTTATTTGACAAATAATCCACAAAAGAGCGGCGGCGTCGCGCGGGGAGCGCGACGCCGCCGGTGGGGCGAACGTGGAGGTCAGCCGGCCAGGCCGACCCGGTCCAGGATCCAGGCCGCCACGAACGCCTCTTCCTTCCAGGCGTCGTAGCGCCCGGACGGGCCGCCGTGACCGGCACCCATCTCGGTCTTGAGCAGGTATTCGCCGTGCGGGGCGGTGTGCCGCAGGGCCGCGATCCACTTGGCCGGCTCGCTGTAGCGCACCCGTGTGTCGTTCAGGCTGGTCACCGCGAGGATCGCCGGGTACTCCAGGTCGGCGACGTTCTCGTACGGCGAATACGCCTTCATGTACGCGTACACCTCGGGGGATTCCAGCGGGTTGCCCCACTCCTCCCACTCGGTGACGGTGAGCGGCAGCGACGGGTCCAGGATCGACGACAGCGGGTCGACGAAAGGCACCTGCGCGACGATGCCCGCGAAGGCCTCCGGGGCGATGTTGGCGACCGCGCCCATCAGCAGGCCGCCGGCCGAGCCGCCGCGCGCGATGATGCGGTCGGGGCTGGTCCAGCCGCTCTTGGCCAGGTGCCGGGCGCACGCGACGAAGTCCGTGAACGTGTTGCGCTTGGCCAGCAGCTTGCCGTCGTCGTACCAGTGCCGGCCCAGCTCGCCGCCGCCGCGCACGTGCGCGACCGCGAAGACCACGCCCCGGTCGAGCAGGGACAGCCGGGGGATGGAGAACCACGGGTCCATGCTCGACTCGTACGAGCCGTAGCCGTAGAGCACCAGGGGCGCGCTGCCGTCGACGGGCGTGCCCGTCTTGCAGACCAGCGAGATCGGCACGCCGGTGTTGTCGTCGGCAGTGGCCCAGACCCGGTGCTGCTCGTAGTGGGCCGGGTCGAACGGCTGCCCGTCCGGGCCCGGCAGCACCGGCTTCCGCTTGCGCAGCAGCAGTTCGCCGGTGGCCACCACGTAGTCGAAGACCGAGTCCGGGGTGACCATCGAGGCGTAGGTCAGCCGGAGCTGGTCGGTGTGGTAGTCGGGGTTGCCGGACAGCCCGACCGTGTAGAGCGGCTCCGGGAAGGTGATGTCCCGCGGCTTCGAGGTGGGCTCGCCCGAGGTCGGGAACAGGCGCAGGCCGGTGAGGCCCTCGCGGCGCAGCGACACCACGTACTGGTCGGCGAAGGCGTCCACACCCTCCAGCCGTACGCCCTGGGTGTGGCCGATCAGTTCCTGCCAGTCCGAAGGGTCGGCGACCGGAGCCTGGGCGAGCGTGAAGTCGGCGGCGTCGCGGTTGTGCAGGATCAGCAGCCGGTCGCCCTGCGGCTCGACGGAGTACTCCAGGCCCTGCACGCGGGGGGTGACCACGGTCGGCGCGGTGGTCGGCTCGTCGGCCGGGATCAGCCAGACCTCGCTGGTGACCTTGCTGTGGATGTCGATCTGGATGAAGCGCTGCGAGCGGGTCAGCTCGACGCCGATCCAGAAGCGCTCGTCCGCCTCCTCCAGCACCAGGGCGTCGTCGCCGGTCGAGCCGACCGCGTGCCGCCACACCCGGTGCGGGCGCCAGGCCTCGTCCACGGTCAGGTAGAACAGCTGCGTGCCGTCCACCGACCAGGCGCTGCCGTAGAACGCGCCCTCGATCCGGTCGGGCAGGATCTCGCCGGTGGCCAGGTCCTTGATCTGGAGCGTGAAGCGCTCCTCGCCGGTGAAGTCGGTGGAGTAGGCCAGCAGCCGCCCGTCCGGGCTCACGTCGAGCGTGCCCAGGGCGAAGAAGTCGTGGCCGGCGGCCAGCTCGTTGCCGTCGAGCAGGATCTCCTCGTCGGCGGGCGGGGCACCGTCGGCCGGGGTCGGCGGCGCGGTCTCGCCGGCGGTGACCGGGCGCCGGCACTGGATGCCGTACTGCTTGCCGGCCTCGGTGCGGGCGTAGTACCAGTAGGCGCCCTTGCGGACCGGCACCGACAGGTCGGTCTCCTGGGTGCGGCCCTTGATCTCGCCGAACAGCGTCTCGCGCAGCCCGGCCAGGTGGGCGGTGGCGTGCTCGGTCCAGGCGTTCTCGGCCTCCAGGTACGCGGTGACCGCCGGGTCGTCCTTCGTCTCCAGCCAGGCGTACTCGTCGATGACGTCGTCGCCGTGATGGCTGCGCGTGCTCGCGATCCGCGGTGCGACGGGGGCCGTGACCGGCCCGTTGGGGAGATCGGAAGTCATGGCGGTAACGCTACCGGCAGGCCGGGTGGGAAGGCAGTGGTGATTGCCGGAACCGTCGACGTTGACTAGTATCGAACATATGTTCTAACGAGCTTTGTGCGCTGCGTGAAGATTTCCGTCTCACGTGTCGCCAGCCCGCCTTGCGCGGGGTGAACTGTCAGGAGCGGCACCTTCCATTCGGTAGGAGCGAGGGATGACGGCACCGGTGCGTGAGGAATCCGAGCTGGACGGGTTGCGGCTGGGCTGCCCGGTGCGCCCGGCGGGAGCGCTCGACACGGTCGACGGCGCGCTGGTGCGCTGGGTCGCCGCGCCGCGCGACCCGGCCGAGGCCGCCGCCCTGATGCGCCGCGCCCACGAGCTGGGGCTGACCGTGCTGCCCCGGGGCAGCGGGTCCAAGACCAGCTGGCTCGACCCGCCGCCGGTGGTCGATCTGCTCGTCGACCTCTCCGACCTCGCCACGCTCCACTACGACCCCACGACCGAGCAGCTCACCGTCGGCGCGGGCGCGGGGGTCGCGGCGACGCAGGACGTGATCGCCCGGTCGGGTCGCCGGCTGGCGCTGGACCCGCCGTCGCCGCGCGCGACGTTCGGCGGGGTGCTGGCGGCGGCCGAGTTCGGGCCGCTGACCCACCTCTACGGGCCGCCCGCGGTGCAGGTGGTCGACGCGACGGTGGTGCTGCCCGACGGCACGGTGACCACCGTGGCCGACCGCGCCCGCCTGCTCGGGTCCAGCATCTTCGATCTGCGCTGGACGCATCCCGGCGGGCCGCACCCCGCCTGCCTGATCGTCGAGGTGACGCTGCGGACCTATCCGCTGGCTCCCGCCGCCGCCTGGGTGGTCTGCCCGGTGCTGCAGCCGCTGCAGGTCGCGACCCTGCGCGACGACGTGCTGGCCGCCAACCTGGCCCCGGCCGCGATCGAGCTGGACATGCCGGGCATCCGCCGCACCCCGCAGGCGGGCGGGCGGCGCGACGCCACCGGCGTGATGGCGGTGCTGCTGGAGGGTTCGCCGGTCAGCCTGGCCGACCGCGGCCGCCTGCTGGTGCGCCGCCTGGGCGGGCACGCGCACCTGACCACGCAGGCCCCGCTGTGGTGGGGCAAGTACCCGTTCCGCCCCGGCGAGGTGGCGGTGCGGCTGTACGCGCCCGAGGGCGATCTGCACTCGGTCTGCTACACCCTGGTCGACGCGATCGGGTCGCCGGTGCCGGTGCGCGGGAGCATCGGGGTCGGGCAGGCGTGGGCCGCGGTGCCCGGCGAGCTGCCGGCGGGGCGGCTGGTGTCGGTGCTGGAGACGTTGCGGGAGGTGCTGCTGGCACGCAGCGGCTCCGCTGTGGTGCAAGCCGCCCCACCGCACCTGCGTGAGCTGCTCGCGCCGTACCGCGTGCCATAATTCGTACGCTGTGATCGACTTCAACGAGCCGGTGGGTTACCCGGCAGACGCACCCGCCTCCCAGGAACTTTTCGACCGGGCGGCGGCGATCGTGCCCGGCGGTGTGAACTCGCCCGTCCGGGCGTTCCGCGCCGTCGGCGGCACCCCGCGATTCATGGTTCGCGGCGAGGGCCCCTGGCTCTTCGACGCGGACGGCCGCCGCTACGTGGACCTCGTCTGCTCGTGGGGCCCGCTGCTGCTCGGCCACGCGCATCCCGAGGTCGTGGCCGCGATCCAGGCCGCCGCCGCCCGCGGCACCAGCTTCGGCACGCCCACCCCGGGTGAGGTCGAGCTGGCCGAGGAGCTGGTCGCGCGCACCGCCGCCGAGCAGATCCGCCTGGTCAACTCGGGCACCGAGGCGACCATGTCGGCGATCCGGCTGGCCCGTGGCTTCACCGGCCGCACGAAGATCATCAAGTTCGCGGGCTGCTACCACGGCCACGTCGACGCGCTGCTCGCCGCGGCCGGTTCCGGGGTGGCCACGCTCGCGCTGCCCGACTCGCCCGGCGTGACCGGCGCGGGCGCGTCCGAGACGATCGTGCTCAAGTACAACGACCTGGACGCGGTGGCGCAGGCGTTCGAGACGCACGGCGAGGACATCGCCGCGATCATCACCGAGGCCGCCGCGGGCAACATGGGCGTGGTCGCGCCGCGACCCGGCTACAACGCCGGCCTGGCCGAGATCGCGCACCGGCACGGCTCGCTGCTGATCATGGACGAGGTGATGACCGGCTTCCGGGTGTCGCGCTCCGGCTGGCAGGGCCTGGAGCCGGTCGACGCCGACCTGTGGACGTTCGGCAAGGTCATGGGCGGCGGCCTGCCCGCCGCGGCGTTCGGCGGGCGCGCCGAGGTGATGTCGAAGCTGGCCCCGGCCGGCCCGGTCTACCAGGCGGGCACCCTGTCCGGTAACCCGCTGGCCTGCGCCGCCGGTCTGGCCACGCTGCGGCTGGCCGACGACGCGCTGTACGCCAGGCTCGACGCCACCGCCGCGACCATCGGCGAACTGGCGACGAAGGCGCTGGCCGAGGCGGGCGTCCCGCACCGGCTCGCCACCGCGGGCAGCATGTTCTCGATCTTCTTCACCGACGCCGAGGTGCACGACTACGACGACGCCCGGGGGCAGAACACCGCCGCGTTCAAGGCGTTCTTCCACAGCATGCTGTCGCAGGGCGTCTACCTGCCGCCGAGCGCGTTCGAGTCGTGGTTCGTCTCCGGCGCGATCGGCGACGAGGCCCTCGACCACATCGCCGCCGCCCTGCCGGGCGCGGCACGGGCGGCGGCGGCAGCGTCATGACCGGGCGGCACGGAGCGGCCGGACGGGTGCCCGCGAGCCGGACGCGAAAGGCATGATCGGCCGATGAGAACCATCGTCCACCTGCTGCGGCACGGTGAGGTGCAGAACCCCGCCAAGATCCTCTATGGGCGGCTGCCCGGTTTCCAGCTCAGCGGCCTCGGCCAGCAGATGGCGAAGGCGGCCGCGACGGCGCTGGCCGACCGGGACATCACCTACCTGGTCTCCAGCCCTCTGGAGCGGGCGCAGCAGACCGCGCTGCCCTTCGCCGAGCAGCTCGGGCTCGACATCCACGTCGACCCGAACCTGATCGAGAGCGGCAACTACTTCGAGGGTATGCGGGTCGGCGCGGGCGACGGCGCGCTGCGTGATCCGCGCCACTGGTGGGTGCTGCGCAACCCGATGACGCCCAGCTGGGGCGAGCCATACCGGCTGATCGCGGCCCGGATGATCCTGGCCCTGCACGCCGCCCGCGAGCACGCCCGCGGGCACGAAGCGGTGTGCGTGTCGCACCAGCTTCCGATCTGGACGCTGCGTATGGCGCTGGAGGGCAGGCGGCTGTGGCACGACCCGCGCCGCCGCCAGTGCGGGCTGGCCAGCCTGACCTCGTTCGTCTTCGAAGGTGATCAGTTGGCGCAGATCACATACTCCGAGCCGGCAGCCCACCTGGGGACCGGAGCCGGGCGCGGGGCATGATGGGGCGCGTGACATCACGCCCCCGCACCCGCCGCGCCGTGCTGGCGCTCGCCGTGGCCGGGCTGGCCACGACCGCGCTGGCGGCCTGCGGCGACGACGAGAAGCCGCCCGCCGTCGGCGACGTGCTGCGCTTTCCGGCCGCCGAGCGCAAGGCGGCCCCGGCGGTCACCGGTGAACTGCTCGACGGCAGCCCCTACGACATGGCGGGCAAGCTCGGCAGCGTGGTGGTCGTGAACTTCTGGGCAAGCTGGTGCGCGCCCTGCCGGCTGGAGGCCGCCGACCTGGAGCAGATCGCCAAGGACACCGCGGGCTCCGGCGTGGTCTTCCTCGGCATCAACAACCGCGACGGCAGGGACGCGGCCAAGGCGTTCGTGGCCGCCCGCAACTCGTACCCGAGCATCTTCGACCCGGGTGCCCGGCTGTCGCTGCGCTTCGTCGACGTGCCGCCGGTGTCCACCCCCTCGACGCTGATCATCGACCGGCAGGGCCGGGTCGCCGCCGTGCTGCGCAAGGCGACCAACGCCGCCGAGCTCGGCCCGATCGTGCGTGAGATCGCCGCCGAGCAGGCCGGCTGATGGGTGCGGACTTCGCCGCCGTGGTCAACGGCGGGCCGCTGGCGCTGGCGATCGCCGTCGCGGCGCTCGCCGGGCTGGCCAGCTTCCTGTCGCCGTGCGTGCTGCCGCTGGTGCCGGGCTACCTGTCGTACGTGACCGGCCTGGTCGGCGCGGACCTCGACGCCACGCTCGGCGACGACCGCACCGGCCTGGGCCAGGCGCGCCGCGGCCGGGTGCTGGCCGGGGTGCTGCTGTTCATCGCCGGGTTCGCCGCCGTCTTCCTGACCACCACGATCGTCGCCGCGCAGATCGGCCGCCTGCTGCTCACCTACGAGCGGGCGCTGCAGGTCGGCATCGGCGCGCTGATCGTGCTGTTCGGCCTGGCCTTCCTCGGGGTCATCCCGGGCCTGGACAACGAGAAGCGCATCCAGAAGCTGCCCCAGGCCGGGCTGTGGGGCGCGCCGGTCTTCGGCGCCGTCTTCGCGCTGAGCTGGGTGCCGTGCCTGTCCCCGACGCTCGCCGCGGTCGGCGCGCTGGCCGGGGCGTACGGCGACACCGGCCGCGCCATCGTGCTGGGCCTGGCCTACTGCCTGGGCATCGGCATCCCGTTCCTGGTGCTGGGCCTGGGCATGCGCAAGCTCACCGGCGTGGTCGGCTTCATCCGGCGCAACTCGCGCTGGGTCACCCGCTTCGGCGGCGCGCTGCTGATCCTCGTCGGCCTCGCCCTGATCACCGGTGCGTGGGGCGACTTCGTGATCTGGCTGCGGGTCACCTTCGGAGCCGGAGAGATCTCCATATGAGCGAGCGCCGCACGACCCGTCGCGTTGCCACGGTCCCCGGGAACGCCGCATGAGCCTCACCGAAGCCGCCGTCGAGAACCGGCCCGCCGACGAGCCGCCGCACCGGCGTACCCCCCGCTTCGTCGCGGCCGGATGGGCCGCGGCGCGCAACGGGTGGCGGCAGCTGACCAGCATGCGCACCGCGCTGATGCTGCTGTTCCTGCTGGCCGTCGCGGCGATCCCCGGGTCGGTCCTGCCGCAGCGCGCGGTCAAGGTCGAGGACGTGCAGGGCTTCTACGCCGCCAACCCGAAGCTTGCGCCGGTGCTGGACCGGCTGTGGGGCTTCGACGTGTACGCCTCGCCCTGGTTCGCCGCGATCTATCTGCTGCTGTTCACCTCGCTGATCGGCTGCATCACCCCGCGCCTGCGCGACCACGCGAAGGCGCTGCGCACCGCGCCGCCGGACGCGCCGAAGTACTTCAACCGCCTCCCGCAGGCGGCGGTGCTCGACCAGCCCGTCGACGAGGCGGCGGCGAAGGCCGCGCTGCGCGGCTGGCGGACCGTGCGCCGCGAGCAGGCCGACGGCACGATCACCCTGGCGGGCGAGAAGGGCCACCTGAAGGAGGCCGGCAACCTGCTGTTCCACAGCTCGCTGCTGGTCATCCTGATCGGCGTCGGGCTCGGCTCGCAGTGGGGCTGGCACGCCGGGCGGCTCATCGTCGCCGGTCCGGAGCAGGTCTTCTGCAACACCGTGCAGCAGTACGACGACTTCGGGCTCGGCCCGCAGGTCGGCGCGGGCGACCTGCCCGACTTCTGCCTCGAACTCACCGACTTCCGCGCCGAGTACCGCGCGGACGGCATGCCCATCTCGTTCGCCGCCGACGTGGCCGCGACCGACTCCGCGCACGGCGACCTGGGCCGGCACACGTTCAGCGTGAACCACCCGCTGCGCCTGGACGGCGCGAACGTGTACCTGCTCGGCCACGGGTACGCCCCGGTGCTGCGTTACACCGACGCGGCCGGGGTGACCCAGGAGACGGTGTCGCCGTTCCCGTACACCGACCCGACGCTGACCAGCGAGGGCGTGGCCGCGTTCCCGGACGCCAACGGCAGCGACAAGACGAAGCAGATGGCGTTCTCCGGCATTTACCTGCCGACCAAGGACGGGCCGCCGTACCTGCGCTCGGACCACCCGGAGGAGCGCAACCCCGCGCTCATGCTCACCGCGTACCGCGGTGACCTCGGGCTGGACGCGGGCATCCCGAGTTCCGTCTACGACCTCGACCAGCGCCAGCTGGACGCGGGGCGGCTGAAGAAGTACGGCGAGCCGAAGCTGATGCGGCGCGGCGAGACGTGGACCCTGCCGGACGGCAGCAAGCTCGAGTTCGTCGGCACCCGGCAGTGGATCACGGTGTCCATCCGGCACGACCCGGGCGAGCCGATCGTGCTCGCCGGCGCGGTCCTGCTGTTGGTCGGCCTGCCGCTGTCGCTGTACGGCAAGCGCCGCCGGGTCTGGCTGCGGCTGCGCCCCGACGGCACCGCCGAGGCGGGCGGCCTGCCCCGCACCGAGTACCCCGGTTTCGAAGACGAGTTCCGTTCCCTGGTCGAGAGGTGGCAACGGTAGTGGCAGAACTGTCCGACGGCCTTCTGGTCGTCACCCTGCTGTCGTACCTGGTCGCGATGCTGCTGCACGCGGGCGAGTACGCGTTCGGCACCCGCGGCCGGATCGCGAACGCGGCCGCCGCACCCGCCGCCGCCCCGGCGAAGGAGCTCGTCGGCGCGGGCGCGCCGGTCGTCGCGGAGCCTCCGCACGCCTACGCCGCCCCCGCCGCGCCCTCTGCCGCCGCCGGCGGCCGTTCGCGCGCCTCCTGGCTCGGGCCGGCCGCGGTCGGCGCGACGATCCTCGGCGCGGTCACGCACGTGATCACCGTGGTGACCCGCGGTATCGCCGCCGAGCGGCTGCCGTTCGGCAACATGTACGAGTTCGTGTTGTCGATCACGGCGCTGGGCAGCGTCATCTGGCTGGGCACGCTGTTCTTCCAGCGGCAGGTGCGCCACCTCGGCCTGTTCGTGATGCTGTTCGAAGTGCTGCTCGTCGGCGTGGCCGGCATGATCCTCTACACGCCGGTCGGGCCGCTGGTCCCGGCGCTGGACTCGTACTGGTTCGGCATCCACATCGGCGCGGTCATCACCTCGTCCAGCCTGTTCATGGTCGCCGGCGCGGCTTCGATCATGTACCTGGTCCGGACCGGCTACGACAACGGCAAGCGCGGCTTCCTGTACGCCTTCGGCGGCCGCCTGGCCAACGCCGAGGCCGTCGAGCGGCTGTCCTTCCGCCTGCACGCCTTCGCGTTCCCGATCTGGACGTTCGGCGTCACCGCGGGCGCGATCTGGGCCGAGGTCGCCTGGGGCCGGTACTGGGGCTGGGACCCGAAGGAGGTCTGGGCGTTCATCTCCTGGGTCGTCTACGCGGGTTACCTGCACGCCCGGGCGACGCCGAGCATCAAGCGCTCCACCGCGGCCTGGATCGCGGTGATCGGCTTCCTGACGATGATGATGAACCTGTTCGGCGTCAACATCTTCTTCACCGGCCTGCACTCCTACGGCGGCGTCTAACCCCCTCGCGAACAAAAGAAGGGCACCTTCTTAACGCTCCGCGTTGAAGAAGGTGCCCTTCTTGACATGCCGAGCGCCTGGCCAGGCGCGATGAACGGGCACCGCCCGCAGGGTCGGCGCTGCCGCCGAATCCGTCCCGCCGGTTCCGGCCGTGGGCGGCTGCAGTTTCCAGGAAAGTGCAGCAATGCGCTCGTCGATAGCAGCAGTTTCCCGGAAACTGCGGGCCGTCCCTCGGGTGGCCTGGGTTAGCCTTCGGCGGTGCGGATCGCCATCTTTCCGGAGCGGGATACTCCGGCCGCGCTGCGCGCTCAGGCGCTGGCGCTGCAGGCGCAGGCATGGCCGCCTCCCACCCCCGCCGACGTGAGCCCGGCCGGTGAGCCCGGTGCGACGGGACCGGCCAGTGCGGATGGCAGTGACGCGGACGGCGACTGGCACGATCCCGCTCTCGATCCGGTGACGATGCTGCTGCTCGACGGCGGTGACAGGGTGCTGGCCAGCCTCGACGTGCTGTCCAAGTCGATCACGCATGAAGGCCGCGGATATCACGCCCGGGGTCTCAGCCGGGTGGTGACCGACACGGCGTATCGCGGCCGTGGTCACGGCCGCCGCCTGGTCGAGCATGCCCGTGACGAGATCCGCCTCAGCGGTGCGGACCTGGGCATCTTCACCTGCGACCGGGATTTGCAGGGCTTCTACGAGAGTGCCGGCTGGCGATTGGTGCCCGGCGCGGTGCTCGTCGGCGGCACCCCCGACGACCCCTTCCCCAGCGATCGGTTCGACAAGGTCACCATGGCGGGCTTCTTCTCCCCAGCCGCCCGGCGAAACGCGGCCTCCTTCACCGACGCCCGCATCGCACTACATTCGGGCCTGATCGACCGGCTCTGGTGAACCGGCTCGCTGTCCGCCGGCCAGACAGCTCCACCGTGGCCGCGATCACGCAGGTCTGTTGACTGGACCGGCTCACCGATGACCGAACCGCCCCGCCGTCGCCGTGGCATGCGGCCGTCCCGCGAGGCGCAGACGCGGGCATCGCGCGGGCCGTGGATGCCGCACGACAACGCGGCGCGAACACGCTGCTCACACCGTCGCGACGTTTATAAGGGCACCTTCTTAACGCTCCGCGTTAAGAAGGTGCCCTTCCTTTGGTCCGGTCAGCAGGTTGTCGTGGTCCAGGAGGTGTAGGGGAGCCGCCAGTCGAGGCAGTAGGTGGCGAAGTCGGCGCCGGGGCTGGTGGGGACCTCGGCGTTCCAGAGGCGCAGGCCGGCGTCGGGAGAGGTCTTGAGCTGGACGTTGTCAATCGCGAGCCGGGGGATGGTGACCGTGCCGGGGTCGGCGGGGTCGGCGTGGACCTCGACGTACTGCTCGATCTCGGCTTGGCCGGACAACGGCAGCGGGCGGCTGGTGAGCAGGTTCCAGCGGTCGCCCCACCACAGCCAGGCCTGCCAGGACGGCTGCTCGCCGGCGGCTTCGGTCTGCAGGTGCAGCCACAGCTTGTCGCCGGGCGAGACCGCGTACTGGTCGTAGAAGGCCCAGGCGCGGGTGGCCGTGTCGTAGGTGTAGACGCGCTGGCGGGCGTTGCCGGACCAGCCGGTCTCGGTCCAGCCGACCTCCAGCCAGGCCTGCTCGGCACCGTGGCCCGCCTTGGCCATGAACCGGGCCGCGACGAAGTCGTACGTGCCCTGCCGCACCCCGGCGTCGCCGACCTCGATCCGGCCGAGCACGCCCGACCAGCGTCCCCGCGTCGTCGCGCCGAGGTGGTGGTAGCCGGGGCTGGGCACCGCGGCCGCGACGGGCTGCACCACGGTGGCGCGCGAGCGGCAGGCGCCCGGCGCGGCCAGGCCGGCCGGCCCGGTGGGCGCGGTGGTGGAGGCGGGGCGGCCGACGGGGCAGTCGGGCAGGGCGCCGGTGCCGGTCCCGGGGGTGCATCCGGCGGCGAGCGCCAGCAGCGCGGCCGCCAGGACCCTGGCGAAGCGGGGGTTCACATCCGGGTCAACCGGGCGGGACGGGCCGGAGTGACGATGGCGTAGGCCGCAGCGCCTCGCCCCTCCCCGGCGGAGTGACGGGGCGGATGCGAGGATGCCAGCATGGCGGCACCGCGTTTCCCGTTCGACGACCTGCAGGGCTTTCTCGGCGCGCTGGAGCGGGCCGGCGAGCTGCACCGGGTCACCACCCCCGTCGATCCGACGCTGGAGATCAGCGAGATCGTCACCCGTACCGTGCGGGCCAAGGGCCCGGCGTTGCTGTTCGAGAAGCCGACCCGCGGCGTGATGCCGCTCGCGATCAACATCTTCGGCAGCGACCGCCGCATGGCGATGGCGCTGGGCGTGCAGGACTTCGACGAGATCGGCGCGCGGATCGGCGAGCTGGCCAAGCCGGAGCTGCCGCAGGGGTTCAGCGGCATGATGGACGGCCTCGGCAAGATCATGCAGCTCAAGTCGCTGCCGCCGAAGAAGGTCCGGAGCGCGCCCTGCCAGGAGGTCGTGCTCAAGGGCGACGAGGTCGACCTCAACATGCTGCCCGGCCTCGTCATGTGGCCCGGCGACGGCGGCATCTACCACAACTACGGTTTGACCCATACCAAGCACCCGGAAACCGGGAAGCGCAATCTCGGCCTGTACCGGCTGCAGCAGCACTCGCACAACAGCGTCGGGATGCACTGGCAGATCCACAAGGACTCGACCGCGCACCACGCCGTCGCCGAGCGCCGCGGCGAGCGGCTGCCGGTCGCGATCGCGTTCGGCGCCGACCCGGTGGTGTCGTACTCGGCGAGCGCGCCGCTGCCCGGCGACATCGACGAGTACCTGTTCGCCGGGTTCCTGCGCGGGGAGCGGGTCGAGCTGGTCGACTGCCTGACCGTGCCGCTGCAGGTGCCCGCGACCGCCAACGTGATCCTGGAGGGCTGGGTCGAGCCGGGCGAGCGGCTGCCGGAGGGCCCGTTCGGCGACCACACCGGCTTCTACACGCCGGTCGAGCCGTTCCCGGTCATGCACGTCGAGTGCATGACGATGCGCCGCGACCCGATCTACCACTCGATCATCACCAGCAAGCCGCCGCAGGAGGACGGGCCGATCGGCCTGGCCACCGAACGCATCTTCCTGCCGCTCATCAAGATCCTGGTGCCGGACATCGTGGACTACCACATGCCCGAGGCGGGCGTGTTCCACAACTGCCTGGTCGTCGCGATCAACAAGCGGTACCCGAAGCACGCGCAGAAGGTGATGAGCGCCGTCTGGGGCGCGCACCTGCTCAGCCTCACCAAGCTGATCGTGGTCGTCGACGACGACTGCGACCCGCGCGACCTGCAGGAGGTCGCGTTCCGTGCCTTCGGCAACGTGGACTACGCGCACGACCTGGTGCTGACCCAGGGGCCCGTCGACCACCTCGACCACGCGTCGTATCAGCAGTTCTGGGGCGGCAAGGCCGGCGTCGACGCCACCCGCAAGCTGCCCACCGAGGGTTACACCCGCGGCTGGCCGGAGGAGATGCGGATGGCCCCCGAGATCGTCGCGAAGGTCGACAAGCGGTGGAAGGAGTACGGGTTCCCGGAGAGCCCGTCGCGGAAGGGTGGGGGCAGGTGAGCACCGCGTCGCGCGACGTCGCCGCGCCCGGCGCCGAGCTCAAGGAGCCGGGCCGGGTCAAGGCGTTCCTGAAGCTGGTCGCGATCGAGCACTCGGTGTTCGCGCTGCCGTTCGCGTACCTGTCCGCGCTCGTCGCGATGGACCGCACGCTCGGCCGGATCGACTGGCTCGTCCTGCTGCTGATCACGATCGCGATGGTCGGGGCGCGCACCTTCGCGATGGCCGCGAACCGGATCATCGACCGGCACATCGACGCGCGCAACCCGCGTACCGCCCAGCGTGAACTGGTCACCGGTGCGGTGAGCGTGCGCACGGCCTGGCTCGGCGCGGCCGTGGCACTGGTCGTGTTCATGGGCGCGGCGCTCGCCCTCAACCCGCTGTGCGCGCTGCTCGCGCCGCTGGCCGTGGTGCCACTGGTGCTGTACCCGTACGGCAAGCGCTTCACCGACTGGCCGCACGCGATCCTGGCGCTGGCGCAGGCGGTCGGCCCGATCGGGGCCTGGCTCGCGGTCACCGGCACCTTCGCCGGTTCCGGCCCGGCCTGGCTGCTCGGTCTCGCCGTGGGGCTGTGGATCGGCGGCTTCGACCTGATCTACGCCTGCCAGGACGCCGAGGTGGACCGGCAGATCGGCGTGCGCAGCGTGCCCGCCCGGTACGGCGTGCGCAACGCGCTGCTGATCTCCACGCTCACCCACGTGGTGACGTTCGCGCTGTTCGTGTGGTTCGGCGTGTGGGTCGGCCTCGGCTGGCCCTGGTGGATCGGCCTGGCCCTGACCGCGGGAGCCTTCGCCTACCAGCACGTCATCGTGACCCCCACCGACCTGTCCAAAGTCAACCGGGCCTTCTTCACCGCCAACGGCTTCGTCGGCATCGCCCTCTTCGTCTTCGCCGTCCTCGCCCTCTGGCTCTGACCCCCTCCGCGCCCCCACCTGCCGCAACTCTTAAAGAGTCGCGGCATCCCGCCCGCTCGGAGGCCGCGACTCTTTAAGAGTTGCGCCTCGGGGTGGGGCGGGGCGGGACGGGGTGGGGCGTCAGCGGTGGCCGAGGTGGCCGGTCCAGCGGGTGAGGAGGGTGTGGGGGACGGCGACGGTGTCGAGGACCTTGCCGGCGACGAAGTCGACGAGTTGCTGGGCCTGGGCTTTCGCGCCGCTGCCGTAGAAGCCGGGGCTGGCCGGGAGGACCACCGCGCCGGAGTCGATGAGCTCGACCAGGTGCAGCAGGTGGCTGCGGGTCACCGGGGTCTCCCGCGGCACGATCACGACCGGGCGGCGCTCCTTGAGGTTCACCTCGGCCGCCCGCTGCAGCAGGTCCTTGGACAGGCCCAGCGCGATGCCGGCGCACGCCGCCGTCGAGGCCGGCACGACGATCATGCCCTTGGCCCGGTACGAGCCGCTGCTCGGTCCCGCCGCGAGGTCGCCGGCGGGCCAGTAGCGCAGGTCGGCGTCGTCGAGCGGGGTATCCAGCCAGGTGGCCAGGTCTTCGCGCCAGTGCGCGTCCCGGAACGCGTGCCCGGTCTCGTCGAGGATGGTCAGCCGGGCCGCCCGGGACACGACCAGGTCGACGGCCTCGCCCGCCGCGCACAGCCCCCGCAGCACGGCCGCGGCGTACGGCGTCCCGGAAGCCCCCGACACCCCCAGCACCCAGGGCGTACGCGGCGCGACATCGGCAGACACACCGATGACACTAGCCGGGTCCGTTGACCGGCTGGACACGGCTGCCTAGCCTCAGCGCATGGCAGCCCAGTCGGCTGGCGTCCGGATCGCGGTCGAGATCGTGGTCGACCGGCCTGTCGCCCAGGTCTTCGCGTACCTGTCCGATGTTCGCAACGATCAGCAGTGGTGGAGTGGCATCCACTCGTCGCGCCGGATCGGCGACGGCGGTGTCGGCACCTTCTACGAGCTCGACGCGACCCTGCTGCGGGTGCGGCATCAGACCCGCATCGAGGTGACCGCCCAGGACCCGCCGTACCGCCAGACGATCACGGTCCGCAGCGGCCCCCTGCCCTACGTCGCCCACTACGAGTGGTCGCCGCTCACCCCCGACCGCACCCGCTTCAACCTCGTCGCCGAGATCGCCGCGGCTCGCCCCTGGGCCCGCTTCGGCCCCCTCCTCAACCCCCTCCTGTCCCTCCTGGCCCGCCGCTACTTCCGCCGCGTCCCCGCCCTCATCGAATCCGCCACCGCGCCCTGACCCGCCGGGTGGGGGTCAGATGGCGTATTCGCCCAGGGGGTTGGTGTGGGCGTGGGAGTACATGTGTTCGTGGAAGCGGACGAAGCGGTCGATGAGGGTGGTGGCGCGGCGGTCGGGAAGGCGGGCGTCGAGTGCGGCCAGGCCGGCGGCCAGGCGGGCGCTGTGCAGTCCGTAGAGGCCGGCGTGGTAGGTGAGGCTGTCGGCGAGGGCGGTCAGGGCGCCGGTGGCGTCGGGGGCGCGGCGGGCGTGCCAGAGCGCGATGTTGGCCTCGCCGTTGACGATGTCCTTCTGCAGGCGGTTGAAGGCGGTGTCGGGGTCGGTGGCGAGCTGGTCGAGGGCCGCCTCGGCGGTGTCGCGGCCGTCGGCGTCGCAGGTGCGCGCGACGCGATTGATGAGGGCGTGCTGCTGGACGGGGGGCATGCGCAGCAGGCGGGTGCCGAGGTCGTTCTGGAGGCGTACCAGCAGGGCGGCGTCGGACAGCACGTCGCTGAGGGTGCCGTCGGCGAGCACCGCGCGGTGGGCGGGGACCGGGGCCAGCAGGTCGTTGAGCACGCAGACGAAGTAGGCCAGGGTCGGCAGGACGAGAATGCTCTGGCCGCCGAGTGCCGCCAGGTCGAGCCGGGACAGGTGCTCGGCGCGCAGGGTGCGTTCGACGGCCCGGTAGCGGTCGGCGAGGCCCTGGCGCACCAGGGAGGCGGTGGGCGTGCCGTCGATGCCGTCCACCAGGTCGCGGCAGCTCTCGACGTTGGCCACGAGCGCGGCCCACAGGCCGTACTCGACGTCCTGCAGCAGGGGCGCGTCGGCGCCGACGTGGCGGGCGTAGTCCTCGGCCATGCCCGCACGCTTGCTCTTTACCAGGCTCTGCTCGAAGCCGGAGGCATGCCTGGCGGCATCGCGGGCGGGGCCGGACAGCAGCAGCATGGCCGGGGTGTTCCGGCCGGGGGCCAGCGCCTGGAGCATGGCCCGGTTGAGCGCGCCGATCAGGTCGAGCCGACGGGTCTGGGCGGCGTCGAGCACCGGGTGGCCCAGGCCGATGGCGAGGTCGTCGGAGACCACCTCGAACACCTGGTAGGCGTTCATGCGGCCGGCATGGTGGAGCATGGTGGGCCAGTCGTCCTCCTCGACCAGCCCGGTGAGCATCCGGGTGTTCATGGTGACGAGCTGGATGACGCCGGTGCTCTGCAGGTATTCGTGCCGCCGCGGATTGTCCGCCGAATACGCCCACGCGGTGAAGTCCCGGTAAGGGCCGGCGGGCATATGCCGCCGGATGGTCTCGGCCAGCGCCGAGCACGTCGCGGCCAGCAGCTGGGCGGCGCGCCGGTTGGTGGGCATGCGGCGACTCGATCCTCGGGTCCGGCACGGGCCACACGGTTCGGTGGCCCGTTCAAGGAACGTGGTGAGTCCCGCGTCGCAGGCGGGAGGCGAGCGCCGGGACGTGCCGTGTTCCTGGCGCCGGGTCAGCGCCGCTGATGAGGGTACGACCATCTGGACCGCCGTGGCGTACCGCTCGGTAGTTGTCCTGGTGGAACCGCGCCGGGGTCAGTATCCGCCCGGTCGGCTGCCCGCCGCCCGCGGTGCGGCTCCGGCGCCAGGTTGCGGTGCCGGGCTGCCCGGGGGGTTGTCCTCGTCGAACTCGCCCTCGCCCTCGAGCAGTGCCCGCACCTCCGACTCGCGGAACCGGCGGTGGCCGCCCGGCGTGCGAATGCTGCCGATGCGTCCGGCCGCTGCCCACCTGGTCACCGTCTTTGGGTCGACCCGGAACAGCGCGGCCACCTCGCCAGGTGTCAACAGGCGATCTCCTGTGTCCACGCCCACCTCCTTGCGTCGACGGAGTTGGTTCGGGCGCACCCGGTTGCCGCCTCCGCTGGGACGTACGCCCAATTAGAGCACCATCACTAGCAGGCGTCCCTAAAATGGTCGTATGCACCTTTTGGGGGGTTCGCATCCATATGTTGCGAACCTCATTCGTATATTGCCCGAAGATGCGCCCCTCCGTGCCCACTCTGGAAGAAACTGCCTCTAAGGTGCTCTGTGTGGACGCGATCGACCGCAACCTGCTTGACCTGCTGCGCAACAACGCCCGCCTCTCGTACGCGGAGCTGGCGCGCCAGGTCGGCCTCTCCGCGCCGGCGGTGCACGACCGGGTCGGCAAGCTGGAGGCCTCCGGGGTGATCCGCGGCTACCACGCCGACGTCGAGCCCAGCTCCATCGACCTCGGCGTCACCGCGCTGATCGGCATCGTCGCCGACCCGGCCGTCGACATGGAGGACGTCTCCGCGGCCCTGCAGGGACTGGAGCAGATCGAGTCCTGCTACTTCATGGCCGGCGAGGAGTCGTACCTGGTCAAGGCCAGGGTCGGCACCATCGCGGAGCTGGAGCAGCTGATCGTGCAGCTGTCGCGCACCCGCGGAGTGGCCCGCACCCGCACCGCCATCGCGCTGTCCACCACCTTCGAGGGCCGTCCCCGCCCGCTGATGAGCTGAGCGGACCTGCTGACCGGCGTTCGTTTGGTGCTACGGTCCGGGGCATGGAGCAGCTTGATCGGTGTTCGGACAACGACCGCGTCTGGGTGACGGAGGCGATCGGCAAGGTCGTCGCGGACGCCAACCGCAGCGCCGACACGCACCTGCTGCCGTTCCCGCTGCCGCCGTACTGGGGCATCGACCTCTACCTCAAGGACGAGTCGGTACACCCCACCGGCTCGCTCAAGCACCGGCTGGCCCGCTCGCTGTTCCTCTACGCCCTGTGCAACGGCTGGATCCGGCCCGACACCACGGTGGTGGAGGCGTCCTCGGGCTCGACCGCGGTCTCCGAGGCGTACTTCGCCCGCATGCTGGGGCTGCCGTTCATCGCGGTGATGCCGGCCTCCACCAGCAAGGAGAAGATCGAGCTGATCGAGTTCCAGGGCGGCGAGTGCCACCTGGTCAGCGATCCGGCGCAGGTCGTGGTCGAGGCGCGGTGGCTGGCCGAGGACCGCGGCGGGCACTTCATGGACCAGTTCACCTACGCGGAGCGGGCCACCGACTGGCGCGGCAACAACAACATCGCCGAGTCGATCTTCCAGCAGATGGAGCTGGAGCGGCACCCGGTGCCGAACTGGATCGTGATCGGCGCGGGCACCGGCGGCACCTCGGCCACCATCGGCCGGTACGTCCGCTACCAGCGGCACTGCACGAAGATCCTGGTGGTCGACCCGGAGAACTCCGCCTTCTACCCGTCGTACGAGTCCGGCGACGTGTCCGTGACCACCGGCAAGGGCTCGCGGATCGAGGGCATCGGCCGCCCCCGGGTCGAGGCGTCCTTCCAGCCCCACGTGGTGGACCGCATGGTCCGGGTGCCCGACGCGGGCTCGCTGGCCGCCATGCGGGTCGCCTCCGAGGTGCTGGGCCGCCGGGTGGGCGGCTCGACCGGCACCAACCTGTGGGGAGCGTTCGGGCTGATCGCCGGGATGCTGGCCCGCAGCGAGCGGGGGTCCGTGGTCACCCTGCTGTGCGACGGCGGCGAGCGGTACGCGCACACCTACTACGACAACACGTGGCTCAAGGACCAGAACCTCGACCTCACCGAAGCGCTGGCCACGGTGCGCACCTTCCTGGCCACCGGAACCTGGCAGGAGTGAGCGGAACGCAAAACCGAAGGGCCCCGGCCCGCCGCGATTGCGGTGGACCGGGGCCCTTCGAGGTTGCTACAGGTCAGCCGGCGTTGCGGCGGTCGCCGTACGAGCGCTCACCCTGGGGGCGGTCGCCGTAGGTGCGCTCGCGGAACGGGCGGTCACCCTGGGGGCGGTCGCCTCGGAACGGGCGGTCACCCTGCGGGCGGTCGCCTCGGAACGGGCGGTCACCCTGCGGGCGGTCGCCGAACGAACGCTCAGCCCGGAACGGGCGGTCACCCTGGGGGCGGTCGCCGTAGGTGCGCTCGCGGAACGGCCGGTCACCCTGCGGGCGGTCCCCGTAGGAACGCTCGCGGAACGGCCGGTCACCCTGCGGCCGGTCACCCTGGGGGCGGTCGCCGTAGGTGCGCTCGCGGAACGGGCGGTCACCCTGCGGCCGGTCGCCGAACGAGCGCTCGCGGAACGGGCGGTCGCCGTACTGGCGCGGGCCGCGGTCGCCGTAGCCGCGTCCACCGTCGCGGCGCTGGCCGCCCCGCTGGAAGCGCGGCTCCGGCTCGTCCACCACGGGACGGCCGGACGGCTCCTGGGCGCCGGTCAGCTCGACCAGCTTCGGGTCGTCGACGCGCAGCCGGTGCTCGGCGGGCTTGGCCACGCCGGCCTTCTCCATCATCGAGATGGTGGAGCGGCGCTGCTTGGGCAGCACCAGGGTGGCCACCGCGCCCGACTCGCCGGCCCGGGCGGTGCGGCCGGCCCGGTGCAGGTAGTCCTTGGGGTCCTTCGGCGGGTCGATGTGCACGACGAGCGAGACGCCGTCGACGTGGATGCCGCGGGCGGCGACGTCGGTGGCGACGAGGACGCTCATCCGGCCCTCCTTGAACTGCGCCAGGGTCCGCGTACGGACACTCTGGGTCTTGCCGCCGTGCAGGCCGCCGGCCCGCACGCCGACCTCGCGCAGCTGCTCCACCAGGCGGTCCACGCCCATCTGGGTGCGCGCGAACATGATCGTCCGACCCGGACGGTTCGCGATCGCCGCGGTGACCTTGAACTTCTCCTGCGGCGGGATCAGCAGCATCATGTGGTCCATGGTGGACACCGACGCCTCCGCGGGGGCGGTCGAGTGCGTCACCGGGTTGTTCAGGAACCGCTTGACCAGCGTGTCCACGTCACCGTCGAGAGTGGCCGAGAACAGCAGGCGCTGGCCGCCGGCCGGGGTCTTGGCCATCAGCTCGGTGACGTCGGGCAGAAAGCCCATGTCGGCCATCTGGTCGGCCTCGTCCAGGACGGTGACCTCGATGTCGTCCAGCGCGCAGGCGCCGCGCTGGATCAGGTCGCCGAGGCGGCCCGGAGTGGCGATCATCACGTCGAGCCCGCGCTGCAGGCCCAGGATCTGCCGGTCGTACGGCACGCCGCCGACCGCGGTGCCGGTGTACAGCTCCATCGCCTTGGCCAGCGGGCGCAGCGCGTCCGCGACCTGCATGGCCAGCTCGCGCGTGGGCACCAGGATCAGGGCCTTGGGGTGGTGCGGGCGGGCCGGCTTGCCCTCGGCGATGCGCGCCAGCAGCGGCAGTCCGAAAGCGAGGGTCTTGCCGGAGCCGGTCTGGCCACGGCCGAGCACGTCGCGTCCGGCCAGTGCGTCCGGCAGGGTCGCGGCCTGGATCTCGAAGGGCTGGGTGATGCCGGCCCGGGTCAGCTCGCGCACCATGGCACGCGGCAGGCCGAGCTCGGCGAAGGTCGGGACGCGCTCCGTGACGGCCTCGTCGGCGGCGGTGTCCGCAGCCTCGACGACGTCCGTGACGGTGGTGGCGGTCGCCGCTGCGGCGTCCGTCTCGGCGGCGGCCTTCGCGGCCGCGGCCTTGCCCTCGGTATCAATGTTGATCTCGAAGACGGACGGGAACAGGGCAGGGTCGTGCATAGTCAAAGCGAAACCTCTCGGGTGGCGCATCCCCGCGCCGCGCGGCCTCGTGCCGCTGCAAGTCACCCGCAGGAACGCTCAAAAGCGCGCCGAGCGCGCCCAGAACAACCCGATGAGTGTACCGGGCGTTGCGGTCACTGGCGCCCGAATAACACGACGGTGTAGTGGGCGTCACCCCGAAAGGCCATTGCTGCGGGGTGACGCGCGTCACGCAGCGGGCACCGGGTCGGGGCTCGGCGACGTCGACTCGGCCGGCTTCGGGCTCTCCGCCGGAGGCAGCGGGGACGGCGACTCGGCCGGCGGCTTCGGCGACGGCGAGGTGCTGGCCGGAGCGCTCGGCGAGCTGGACGGCGAGGTGCCGGTCGTCGGGCTCGGCGAGGTGGTCTTGGTCGGCGACGGCGTGGGGCCGTGCGTCGGGTTCGGCTGGTTCGGGGCGGGCACCGCGTCGACCACCCGGGTCGCGAAGTCGATGCTGCCCAGGCTGACCGACGCGCGCCGCACCACGTCGCCGGTGCGCGGCGAGTGGACCATCCAGCCGTCGCCGAGGTACATGCCGACGTGGTGGATGGTGCGCCAGTCGTTCGGGTCGGTGGCGAAGAAGACCAGGTCGCCGGGGAGCAGCGCGTACTTGCTGACCGTCTTGGCGCGGGTGCCGTAGTACTGGTCCTTGGCGACCCGGTTGAGGGTGATCCCGGCGGCCTTGTACGACGCCAGCATCAGGCCGGAGCAGTCGTAGGTGTTCGGACCCTCGTCGCCCCAGCGGTAGGGCTTGCCGCGCTGGCTGAGCGCGAACAGGACGGCCTTCTGCGCCTTGGCCGCGGCGACCAGGCCCGCGTTGCTCTTGCCTGGGCTGTAGTTGCCGAGGTTCTGCTCCTGGATCTCGCGCAGCCGGTCCGCTTCGGACTGGAGCTCGGCGAGCCGCCGCTTCAGCTCCAGGAACGCGACCTCTTTGCGCTTGAACTCCTTCTCCACAGCCGAATACGCCGTGGAGGCGTCCTGCTCGGCGGTGATGGCCGTGGTGAGCACCGTGTAGGCCTGGCGCTCGGCCTGCTGCGCGGTGGCGAGGTCGTTGAGCACCGCCTCGGTCTCCGGCGTGGACTCGGTGCGCGGGATCAGCTGACCCAGCTCGCCGAGCGAGTCGCCCAGCCGCGGCGGAGCCTTCACGGCTGCCTGGTATTCGGCGACGGCCGCGGCCTCGGCGGCCTCCTTCGCCACCCGCAGCGTGTCGGCGGTGGCCCGCCAGGCGTAGTCGGCCATCGCCTTGGCCACGACCGAATTGCTGTAGGCCTGGTAGAGCTCGCTGCGGCGGGCGCCGAGCACGGACAGCTCCAGCTCGGCGGCGCTGTACTGCGCCAGCAGCGCGGCGTGGGCGGTCAGCGGCTGGGTGCGGGGCATGCTCAGCGAGCCGAACGGCAGCGTCGGCAGCCCGTCGGGCTGGGGGCGCAGACCGGCGTCGGGAATCGAGGTGATCTTCGAGCCGATCGGCGGGTCAGCGGCCGCGGGCATGGCGATGCCACCGGCGATGAGCGCGCTGAGAACAGCCGAGCCCACCGCGACCTGACTCTGCCGTCGAGCCTGCCCGCTGCGACGCTTGGACATCGTTGGCCCCGTCCTCCCCGTTGGTCCCACAAGGTTCCTACCGGAAATCAGGATCGCTGTCGACCCTTCTGTCCCGGTGGCGTCAAGCTGAACAGCAGCTGTCAAGGGCAGCAGCAGGCACGTCGGCGGCACGTCGTAGGCTCACTGCCATGGACGTTGGTTTGAAGCGGGAGCTGGAGCAGAAGGTCTACGCCGGGGAGCGGCTCAGCCGCGAGGACGGCGAGGCGCTCTACGCGAGTGACGATCTGGCCTGGCTGGGGCGGCTCGCGCACCACGTCCGGACGGAGAAGAACGGCGACCGGGTGATGTTCAACGTCAACCGGCACCTGAACCTGACGAACGTCTGCTCGGCCAGCTGCGCCTACTGCTCCTTCCAGCGCAAGCCTGGTGAGAAGGACGCCTACACCATGCGGGTGGAGCAGGCCGTCGCCAAGGCGCTGGAGATGAAGGACGAGCAGCTCACCGAGCTGCACATCGTCAACGGTCTGCACCCGACGCTGCCGTGGCGCTACTACCCGCGCGTGCTCAAGGAGCTCAAGCAGGCGCTGCCGAACGTCAAGCTGAAGGCGTTCACCGCGACCGAGGTGCAGTGGTTCGAGAAGATCTCCGGCCTGACCGCCGACGCGATCCTCGACGAGCTGATGGAGGCGGGCCTGGAGTCGCTGACCGGCGGTGGCGCCGAGATCTTCGACTGGGAGGTCCGGCAGCACATCGTCGACCACGCCTGCCACTGGGAGGACTGGTCGCGCATCCACCGCCTGGCGCACAGCAAGGGCCTGCGCACCCCCTCGACGATGCTCTACGGCCACATCGAGGAGCCGCGGCACCGCGTCGACCACGTGCTGCGCCTGCGTGAGCTGCAGGACGAGACCGGCGGCTTCACCGTCTTCATCCCGCTGCGCTACCAGCACGACTTCCACGACAGCGCGGACGGCAAGATCCGCAACCGGATCCAGGCGCGCACCACGATGGCGAGCCCAGCCGAGTCGCTGAAGACGTTCGCGGTGTCCCGGCTGATGCTGGACAACTTCGACCACATCAAGTGCTTCTGGGTCATGCACGGCCTGTCGCTGGCCCAGCTGTCGCTGAACTTCGGCGTCGACGACCTGGACGGCTCGGTCGTCGAGTACAAGATCACGCACGACGCGGACTCGTACGGCACGCCGAACACCATGCACCGCGACGACCTGCTCCACCTGATCTGGGACGCGGGCTTCAGCCCCGTCGAGCGGGACACCCGCTACCAGGTCGTCAAGGAGTACGGCGCGCCGGTCAGCATGGCCGAGCGGCGCAGCGAGCCGCAGCAGGTCTGGGCCTGACGGGTGGCCGATCCGCAGAGCCCGGCCGAGGAGCAGCGCAAGGGCCCGCGGCGGGACGCGTCCGGGCGCATCGTCTCGCTCACCGACCTGGTGGCGTACGCGCTGGCCGGGTTCGCCATCAGCGTGCTCGGCATGGTCGCCTTCGACGGACTGTTCGCCCTGCTCGGCATGGGCGAGTTCGGTGACCTCACCGGCTGGCTCGCGGTGATCTTCCCGGCGATCATCTTCGTCGAGCAGTTCAAGGCGGCGGCGGGCCACCGCGGGCGGCTCGCCGTGGCCCCGGCCGCCGGTCTGGCGGCCGTGGTGCTCGGCGTGCTCGCGGTGGGCGTGGCGTCGGGATTGCCGCCGCTGGTCTCCGGCGGGCTGGGCGCGCTGGTCACCACGGTGGTGTACGCCGTGCTCTGGCACCTCGGCCTGGCGGCCGCCGAACGGGGCTGACCGGCCTCTCGCGCGGGGCTGACCGAGGCCTGGCAGGTTCGGCGGCTACCCTGGACCGGTGAGTCCTGCTGTCAAGTACACGCTCGCCAGGCTGATGCTCTTCCTGGCCGTCTTCGCCGCGCTGTGGTTCGTGCCGAACCTGAGCATGCTGCTCAAGCTGATGATCGCCATCCTGGTCTCGGCAGCGGCGAGCTATTTCCTGCTGCGCAACCTGCGTGACGACGTGGCTGCCCAGGTCGAGGGCGCGGTGGACCGCCGCAGGGCCGAGAAGGACCGGCTGCGTGCCGCCCTGGCCGGCGAGACCGAGCCCGGCGAAGACGTGCCCGCCGCCGAGGCCGAAGAGGTCCACAAGACCCAGGCGTGATGAGCCTGCGCACATCCTCCACTCCGCGTCGCGAGCATCGGCACGGGTGTGTATTAGCGTGTCGGCTGACTGTCCCGCAGCGAAGCCGGTGTGAACCCGGCGCTGTCCCGCAACTGTGATCCCACCTCGGTGGGCGAGCCAGGTCGCCTGCGGCAGTCGCGAACCACGCTCTCGAGGAAGGGCGTCTCGCGGACCGGGCTGCCCCACCTGATCGGGCCCTGTCGGCGAAGGACCTGCCTCGACCGATAGGAGGATCAGTGCGTACCCGTTTCCTGTCCCGCCGCGCGTTCGGCGCGCTGGCCGCCGCCGGCCTCGTCGCCGTGCTCGGTGCCTGCGCCACGAACGACCCGGCGACCCCTACCCCGTCGAGCGCCGCCGCGGCGTACCCGGTGACCGTCGGCTCGGTGACCCTGCCCGCGCAGCCGGTGAAGATCGTGTCGCTGTCGCCGACGACGACCGAGATGCTCTTCGCGATCGGCGCCGGCGGCCAGGTCGTCGCCGCCGACGACAACTCGAACTTCCCGGCGAACGCGCCGAAGACGGAGCTGTCCGGCTTCCAGCCCAACGCCGAGGCCGTCGCCGCCAAGAGCCCCGACCTGGTCGTGCTCAGCACCGACGCCAACAACGTGGTCGCCCAGCTGACCACCCTCAAGATCCCGGTGTACGTGGCTCCGGCCGCCGTGACGCTGGACGACACGTACCAGCAGCTCGCCGAGCTGGGTGAGCTGACCGGGCACAAGACCGAGGCCGCCGCGCTCGCCCAGCGGATGAAGGACGACATCGCCAAGCTGGTCAAGGACCTGCCCAAGCGCGCGACCCCACTGTCCTACTACTACGAGCTGGACCCGACGCTGTACTCGGTGACCTCGAAGACGTTCATCGGCTCGCTGTTCGAGCTGGCCGGGCTGGAGAACGTGGCCGACGCCGCCGACACCAAGGGCAGCGGCTACCCGCAGCTCACCGCCGAGTCGCTGGTCAAGTCGAACCCTGACCTGATCTTCCTGGCCGACACCAAGTGCTGCCAGCAGAGCCTGGACACCGTCAAGGCCCGTGCGGGCTGGGCCGGCATGACCGCGGTCAGCAAGGGCCAGGTCATCGCGCTGGACGACGACATCGCCTCGCGCTGGGGTCCCCGCGTCGTCGACCTGATCCGCGCGATCGTCGACGCCGCGAACAAGGTCCCGGCCTGACGTGACGACACTGCGACCGGCACGGCTGCGTCCCGGGTGGCTCGCCGCCGGGATCGGAGCCGTGCTGGTCGCGCTCGTCGCCGGGGTCGCCCTGGGCCCGGTGACGCTGCCGCCCGGCTCGGTCGCCGCCGAGCTGCTCAACCTGATCCCCGGCGTGGACCTGCCGTCGGGGCTGAACGAGCGCGAGATCGCCATCATCACCGAGCTGCGGCTGCCCCGGGTGGTGCTGGGCCTGCTGGTCGGCGCGATGCTGTCCCTGGCCGGCGGCTGCTACCAGGGCGTCTTCCGCAACCCGCTGGCCGACCCGTACCTGCTCGGCGTCGCCGCGGGCGCCGGGCTCGGCGCGACCATGGCGATCGCGTTCCGGGCCGGGGCGGTGCTGCCGCTGGCCGCGTTCGCCGGGGCGGGTATCGCGGTCGTGGTCACCTACCTGCTCGGGGTGGCCGGCGGGCGGGACCGCTCGTCGGCGACGCTGATCCTGGCCGGGGTGGCCGTGTCGAGCTTCCTCGCCGCGATCCAGACCTACCTGCTCCAGCGCAATGTGGACACCATCCGCGAGGTGTACTCCTGGCTGCTCGGGCGGCTGGCCACCAACGGCTGGCACGAGGTGACGCTGCTGCTGCCGTACTCGGTGGTCACCACGGTCGTGGTGCTGGCCCTGCGCCGGGAGCTGGACGTGCTCAGCGTCGGCGACACCGAGGCGGCGAGCCTGGGCCTGCACCCGCAGCGCTCCCGGTTGATCCTGCTGGCCGCGGCCTCGCTGGGCACCGCCGCCGCGGTCGCCGTGTCGGGGCTGATCGGCTTCGTCGGCATCATCGTGCCGCACGTGGTGCGCCTGCTGGCCGGTGGTTCGTACCGCTCGATCCTGCCGCTGTCGCTGCTGTTCGGCGCGGCCTTCCTCGCCCTGGCCGACCTGGCCGCGCGCACCCTGATCGCCCCGGGCGAGCTGCCGATCGGCGTGGTCACCGCGTTCTTCGGCGCCCCGTTCTTCATCCTCGTGCTGCGCTCGACCCGGCGGGTGAGCGTCTGATGCTGGCCGTCGAGGACGTCCGGGTGACCCTGGGCGACGCCGAGATCCTGCACGGCATGGACCTGACCGTGGCCTCCGGCGAGTGGGTCACCGTGATCGGCCCCAACGGCGCGGGCAAGTCGACCCTGCTGCGGGCCGTGGGCGGCGCGGTGCCACACCACGGAAAGATCATCATCGACGGTACGCCGACCAGCGCGCTGCCACGCCGCCGCCGCGCCCAGCTCGTTGCGACCGTGGCGCAGCAGCCCGTGGTGCCGCCCGGGATGCGGGTGCTCGACTACGTGCTGCTCGGGCGCACCCCCTACATCGCCCCGCTGGGCCGTGAGTCGGCGCAGGATCTGTCCATCGTGGAGCAGGTGCTCGACTCCCTGGAGCTGCGCCGGTTCATCGGCCGGGAGCTGGAGACGCTGTCCGGCGGCGAGCGTCAGCGGGTGTTCCTGGCCCGTGCGCTGGCCCAGGGCGCGCCGCTGCTGCTGCTCGACGAGCCCACCTCGGCCCTGGACATCGGCCACCAGCAGGAGGTGCTCGAACTGGTCGACCGGCTGCGCAAGGAACGCGCGCTGACCGTGCTCGCCACCATGCACGACCTGTCCGTGGCAGGCGAGTACGCCGACCGCCTGGTGCTGCTGGCCGAGGGCAGGGTCGCCGCCGACGGGCCGCCGGAGCAGGTGCTGACCGAGGAACTGCTCGCCCTGCACTACCGTGCCCGGGTGCGGGTGATCGCGGGCGAGTTCGGCCCGATCGTGGTCCCGGTCCGCGTCAACTGATCTCGCGTACCGCCGCGAGCGCCCGGTCCACGTCGGCCTCGTTCGTCACGATGCTCGTGCCGAACCGCAGGTAGGACGGGTTGTACGGGGTCGTGCTGGTGATGACGTCCTTGGCTGCCAGCACCGAGACGGCCGCAGCCGGACTCATCGACTTCAGCTCGCAGCAGACGAGTCCCGCACTCAGCTCGGGAGACTTCGGCGTGATCACTGTGACGCCGTCGATCCCGGCCAGGCCTTCCTTGAGCCGGGTGGCCAGCTCGGTCGTACGCGACGCGACGCGGGCGCGGGTCAGCGCGGCGTGGAAGTCGAACGCCTGCTCCAGCGCCCACAGGTGCTCGAAGTTGTGGTAGCCGCCAGGCGACGCCGACGGCGCGGGCAGCGCCGGGTCGAAACCCAGCCAGTGCGCGAACCCGGCCTGCTCGAAGGTGGGGATGGCGGGCCGGAACCGGGCCCAGGCCTCGGGGCGGCCCCAGATCATCCCCGTGCCGCGCGGCCCGAACAGCCATTTGTGGCAGCCCGAGACGAGGAAGTCGCAGCCCAGGTCGACGGCGCTCGCGTCGACCGCGCCGAAGCCGTGCACCCCGTCCACGCACAGCAGCGCCCGCCGGTCCGGCGGCAGGTCGCGGTTGTGTGCGGAGAGCACGTCGGCGATCGCCCGGATCGGCATCCGCAACCCGGTGCTGGAGTGCACCCAGGTCACCGCGACGATCCGGGTGGCCGGGGTGAGCGACTTGGCGACGGCCTGCGCGATCTGGTCGGTGCTCGCGGTGGCGGGCTCGGCGAACAGCCGCACCCGGCGGACCGTCACGCCGTCGCGGGCCGCGCGCAGGCGCAGGGACTCGTGCGTGGAGTAGAAGTCGTGCTCGGTGGTCAGCACCTCGTCGCCGGGCCGTAGCGCGATCCCGCCGTAGAGCAGGCCGAGGCCCATCGTGGTCGAGTCGGTGAAGTAGACGTGGTCGCCGGATCCGCCGAGGTACTTGCCCGCCGCGAGGTGCAGCCGCTGCCGGGCGTTCTCCTCCTGGGCGTGCAGGTAGCCGACCGTGTCCTTGTCCAGGCCCTCGCGGTGCCGCGCGATCGCCGCCCGTACGTCGGCCGGCGGACTGGCGAACACGAAGGCGGCGAACTGCGCCTTGGCCGTGTCCAGCAGGAACTGCCGCCGCACGCTGTCCCAGCTGGTCGGGTCCAGCGGTGCGTACACCGGCGGCGGATTCTCGACGACGGCGTCCTCGTCGCATGCCGACAGTGCGCCCAGCGCGGCGGTGGCGGTCAATCCGCCCAGCAGCCCCCGACGGCTGACAGAGAGCTCACCCATCGCCATATCGGACCACGCCCGCCGCCTATGTGCCACCACCCGTTGACCCGATCCGGCTTGCGAGCGGCACCCGCGTAGTCCTCGGTGAGCGTCTACATCTTTTTTGATGTGGCCACATCAAAAAAGATGTAGACGCAGCCGGACATGCTTGCTCGCGCGGAGCCGTCAAGCGGTCGCGCCGGTGCGGGTCAGACGCGCAGGGGTTCCGGGAGGGGTTCGGTGTGCAGGACGATGAGGCTGGTGACGGCGCGGGTGAGGGCGACGTAGAGGCGGTGCAGGCCGCGCGGTTCGGCGGCGACGATGGCGGCGGGTTCGAGCACGATCACGTGGTCGTACTCCAGACCCTTGACCATGGTGGCGGGCACGACGGTGAGGCGGCCGTCGCCGTCCAGCTCGGACGGTTCGAGACCGGCCGCGTGCAGGGCGTCGAGCACGTCCGGCACGGCCGCGTCGGCGGCGATGACGCCGACCGAGCCCTCCCGGGTCAGCGCGGTCCGGGCCGCGGCGACCACGTCGGCGGACTCGGTGACCTCCAGCGAGCCGTCCCGGCGCAGCGAGCGGGCGGGTGGCACCGCGACGTCGAGGGCGGGCAGCAGCCGGTTGGCCAGCGCGACGACCGCGGCCGGGACCCGGAAGCCGGTGCTCAGCGGCACGATGCGGCCGTCGGGGCGGCCCAGGTGGCCGAGCATGTCGCGCCAGTCGCGGGCGGCCCACGGCGTGGTGCCCTGGGCGAGGTCGCCGAGGATGGTCAGCGAGCCGTGGCCGCTGCGCCTGGCCAGCGCTCGCGCCTGCATCGGGGACAGGTCCTGCGCTTCGTCGACGACGATGTGCCCGAACCCGGCGGGCCGGTCGAGCAGCCCCGCGATCTCGTCGGCCAGCACTGCGTCGGCCGCGGTCCACGGGGCGGTACGCAGGCTGCGCGGCGGTTTCGGCCAGTGCAGCAACTCCTGCTCGTCGGGGGAGAGTAGCCCGTCGGCGGCCCGGCTCAGCGCTTCGGCGTCGGTGTAGAGGTCGGCCAGCAACTGCTGCGGGGTGACGGCGGGCCAGCAGTGGTCCAGCAGGTCGGCCACGGCCTTGACCTTGCCCATCTTGCGCAGCCAGGAGTCCGGCGGGGAGTCGCCGCGGCGGGCTTCGGACTGCCGTTGCAGCAGCCCCACCACCCGGGCGCGCACCCGCTCCCGGCCCAGCGCGTACGGCGGCTGCTCGCGGCGGACCTCGTCGACGACCCGGCGCAGCACACCCTCGTCGACGCGCCAGCGGTAGGAGCCGTCCGAGACGGTGATCGGGCCGGCGGGGCGGGCGATCCGGGCCCACAGGGCGCGGTGCAGCACCTGCGCCATCCGTGCGTCGTGCTTGAGCGTGGCGGCCGCGACGCCGTCCTCGGCGCGGACCGGCAGGTGGTCGAGCAGCTCGGCGACGGTGGACTGGGACACCTCCAGCTCGCCGAGGGCGGGCAGGACCGCGGAGATGTAGTGCAGGAACGCGCGGTTCGGACCGATGATCATCACGCCGGACCGGCGCAGCCGCTCCCGGTGCAGGTAGACCAGGTACGCGGCGCGGTGCAGGCCGACCGCGGTTTTTCCGGTGCCGGGCGCGCCCTGTACGCAGATGGTGTCCTCCAGGTCGGCGCGGACCAGTTCGTCCTGCTCGGGCTGGATGGTCGCGACGATGTCGCGCATCGGGCCCACGCGGGGCCGCTCGATCTCGGCGGTGAGGATGGCGCTGTCGGTGCCCAGTTCCTGGCCGCTGTCGAGGTGCTCGTCCTCGAAGCTGGTCAGCGCCGTGGTGCCGCCGGCCCCCGCGGGCGACCAGCCGAACCGGCGGCGGACCGCCACTTCCTGCGGATCACGGACGCTGGCCTGGTAGAAGCGGCGCGACATGGGCGCGCGCCAGTCCAGCACCAGCGGCTCGCCGACCGCGTCGGAGACATGCCGCCTGCCGATGTGCCAGCGCTCGGCGCCCATGGTCAGCTTGCCGAAGAACAGCGGCACGGCCGGGTCGTCGGAGAGTTCCTTGATGCGCTGCGCCATCTGGCGGCCGAGCTGCTCGGCGGTGTACGCGTCCCCGGCGACCTGGTCGCCGACGGAGAACAGCTGCTCGGCGCGCTCCCGCATGGCCTTCAACGCGGCGCGCGAGGTGACCAGGTGGGCGCGTTCGGCGGCCAGCTCGTCGGAGGTCGCGATCGTGGTGGATATCTCAGGGGCGGTCGGTGCTTCGGCGCTCATGGCCGTCCTCTCGGGTGAGAAAGATCGGCCGCCCGGCGCTGCGCTTGGAAGATAAGCGCTGTCGGCAGTGCCCTTCACAATCGACCGACCATGGTAGCTGTCATCGACGGGCAGTCACGTGATTTTCTTTACCGGTGAGCTCTGAGGGACTGCTGAAGATCACCGACCCGTCGGTGATGCGGGCGCTGGCGCATCCGGCCCGTATTGCGATCATGGATCACCTCTCCGCCACCGGTGAGGACGCGACGGCCACCGAGTGTGCGGAGATGGTCGGCCTGTCCCCCAGCGCGACCAGCTACCACCTGCGGGCGCTGGCCAAGGCGGGGCTGATCGAGGACGCGCCGAGCCGGGGCGACGGCCGGGAACGGGTGTGGCGGGCCCGCACCCGCGGCTGGTCCCTGGAGATCGGGCCGGACGGCGGTTCCGAGGCCCGCGCGGCCGAGAGCGCCGTGGCCGGGGTCTTCCTGGCTCAGGGCGACGAGCGGGTGCGCCGATGGCTGTCGCGCTCGCACGAGGAGACCACGCAGTGGTACGACGCCGCGCTGATGAGCGAATTCGGCATCGTCATCACCGCCGAGGAGCTGACCGCGCTCACCGACAAGATGGCCGAACTGCTGGAGCCGTACAAGGTGAGCCAGCGCCAGGAGGTGCCCGGCGACGCACGGCGGGTCACCTGCCAGATACGCGCGGTGCCGGTCGACTGACCGGACACGCCACAGGTCACAACCGCCGCGGGCACCGCCCGAAGGGTCGCCCGCGGCGGGTAGGCTCCCTGATCATGAACGCGGTGCAGCGTCCCCGGGTAGGGCACATCCAGTTCCTGAACTGTCTCCCGATCTACTGGGGACTGATGCGCTCAGGCGCCCTGATCGACGTCGAGCTGCGCAAGGACACCCCCGATCGGCTGAGCGAGGCGCTGGTCGCCGGCGACCTCGACATCGGCCCGATCTCGCTGGTGGAGTACCTGCGCCACGCGGACGAACTGCTGCTGCTCCCCGATCTCGCGGTCGGCTCGGACGGCCCGGTGCTGTCGGTCAACGTCGTGTCCACCAAACCGCTGCAGGAGCTGGACGGCACCCGGGTCGCGCTGGGCAGCACCTCGCGCACCAGCGTGCTGCTCGCGCAGATGCTGCTGCTGGAGCGCTACGGCGCGAGCCCCGACTACTTCACCTGCCCGCCCGACCTGACGCAGATGCTGCTGGAGGCCGACGCGGCCGTGCTCATCGGCGACACGGCGCTGCGTGCGCTGTTCGAGGCGCCCAGGCGCGGGCTGGCGGTCACCGACCTCGGTCAGGCCTGGCGCGAGTGGACCGGACTGCCGATGGTGTTCGCGGTGTGGGCGGTCCGGCGCGACTTCGCCGCCGCGCATCCCGGCCTGGTCAAGGACGTGCACCAGGCGTTCCTGCGCTCGCGTGACCTGTGCGTGGACAACCTGGACGAGGTCGCCGCGTCGGCGGCCCGCTGGGAGCCCTTCGACGCCGGCACGCTCGCCTCGTACTTCCGCGTGCTGGACTTCTCGCTGGGCGGTCGGCAGATCAACGGGCTGCGCGAGTTCGCCCGCCGCGCCGCACTGGCCGGCCACGCCCCGGCCCTGCCCGACGGCGGCCCGGAGTTCATGGAGCTGTAGTCCCGGCTCGCGGGCGGGCACGCCTTGATCGCCGGACTTGCCTGGCACCTGTGCATACCTTGGGCGCGAATAAGCCCAGCTGCCTGGCAAGTCGGGTGATCTCGGGGTGCCGGGCGGGGTCAGACCAGTTCGGTCTTGGTGCGGAGCTGGGTGGCGACGGACTTGGCGATCTCGCCGCCGTGGGTCCAGGACGTGCTCAGCGGGAAGCGGGTCAGCACGGCCATGGTCCAGTCGTCGCCCAGGGCCAGGCAGTTGACGTTCCACTCGCTGGTGGCCTGCCGGTCGACCCAGCCGTTCTTGATGGCGATGCGGGACTGCTCCGCGGCCGGGAACGCCTTGCGGATGCCGAAGTCGCCGGTGCCGCGCACCGCGCGCATCTCGCCGACGAGGTAGCTGGTCCAGGTGGGTCCGGCGGCCCGGCCGGTGCCGATGGCGTGCGCGATGCGGCAGGTGTCGCGGGCGGACAGCCGGGTCGTGCTCCAGCCGTCGCCCGCCTTGGAGTCGGTCAGCCCGCAGACGTCGATCAGGCGCGCGATCGTCGCCGAGCGGCCCAGCTCCGCGTACAGCGTGGAGGCGGGGCCGTTGGCGCTGTCGCGGATCATCGTGCGAATCTCGTTCATCCGGGTCGAGCTGGGCGTCTGACCTGCCTCGGCGGCGCGGCGCAGGTAGTCGGCGGCCAGCCACGCCTTGATCATCGAGGCGGTCATGTTGGTCTGGTTGAAGTTCTTCGAACCGACGATCTTGCCGGTCTTCCGGTCCATCAGCGCCCAGCTCCACCAGGCACTGGTCTTCACGGTGACCAGCGCGCCCGCCTCCGGGGCGGTCAGCACGTCCACTTCCGCGTGCGCGAGTCCCGGCCGCCCGGGCTGCACCGGGACGCTGCGGGCGATCGCGGACTCCGGGCTCGCGGAGGCGCTCGGCGACACGGCCGGTTCCTGCCAGTTGGCGGCGACGGTAGATGCGTCGCCGCCGCGGCCGGCCAGCCAGAAACCACCACCGGTCAGGGCGGCCAGTCCGGCGGTGCCGGCCAGCAGCATGCGTCGACGGGAGAACAGCTCTGTCATGAGGGGGAACTCCGGGGAGGGGGAGGCGGGGGCGCGGAGGGGTGGTCCGCCGGGTCAGGTCAGCGGTGGCGTCACCAGCTGACGCGCCACGGAGGCGCAGACGTCGGCCCCGTACTGCAGGCCGTTCTCGACGGGGTAGCGGGTCATCACGTTCATGATCCAGTCATCGCTGATGGCGAGGCAGTTCAGGTGCCAGTTGCTGTCGGCGCCGATGGCCGTCCAGCCGTTCTTGATGGCGAGGGTGCGGGCGAGGGTGTCCGGCACGCCGTCGATGATGCCCCACCGGCCGCCGCCCGTGGTTGCGAACTGCTCCTCGGCGGCCGTCGTACCGGTCACCTGGCGCATCTCGGAGAGCACCCAGCTCGTCCAGGTCGGGCCCGCGGCGGTGCCGTCGGCGACACACTGCGCCAGCCGGACCGCGTCGCGCGGGGACATCTGGGTGCGGCTCCACCACTGGTCGAACAGGGTGGTGTCGGTCAGGCCGCAGATGTCGATCATCCGCTGGACGACCTCGTTGCCGCCGCCGGACAGGTAGAGGGCCTGCGCGGCGCGGTCGTCGGAGTGCCTGATCGCGGCGCTCGCGTCGGCCAGCTCCTGCGGGGTCACGGTCTGGCCGGACTCGGCGGCCCGGCGCAGATGGTCGGCGACCAGCCACACCTTGATCATCGACTCGGTGCTGCTGGTCTGCGTGGCGTTGCGAGACGCGATGAGCTCGCCGGTGTGCCGGTCGAGCATGGCGTAGCCGATGAAGTCGCCGGTGAAGGCGAGGTTGACCCGGCCCGCGGTCAGCGACCGACTCGGCCGCTCGGCAGCGCGGGCGGAACCGCCCTGTTTCGCGGCGGCGGGCTTCGCGGCGCTGGCGGCCGGGGCGGGAGCCGTGGTGGCCGACGGGGCCGCGGCGGGCACGGCGGTGGCGGCCGGGGGCGGGGTCTCGCCTGCTTCTGCGCTCACCCGGACATTCTGCGAGCCGGTGAGAGCGGCGGCGGCCCTAGGGGCCACCAGTGCGAGGACCAGAACGCCCAGCGCGATCGTCGCGGCGAGGAGGGGGGTACGGCGGCGCATGTCGAGAGGTGCTCCCGTTCGACGGCATTGTCGTGGGTCGCCCGGGTATGGGGTGGTCCCGGATTGGCAGCAACGGTAGGTCGCACCGCGCTGAGCTGCCATATCCGAGTCTTGCTCGCGCTCATTCCCCGTGCCAGCGGTGACGCAGGTCACGTCGGGCCGGGCACGGGAGCGCTGGTTGTGACAGTTGTTGCGCCGATACGCGCAAAGCTGTAACACTGGCCGCATGGAGACGGGTATGCCGGGCGTTGCCGGCGCGGAGAGCCTGCTCGGCGAGGTCGAGGAGGCGGAGGCCGCGCTGCGCGAGGCCGCCGACCGGGCGCTGGACGGCGAGGCGTCGTTCGAGGCCGTGATCGCCGCCGATCAGAAGATCGAACCGCGGGACGCCATGCCCGACGCGTACCGGGCTGGGCTGATCCGCCAGATCGCCCAGCACGCGCACTCCGAGATCATCGGTATGCAGCCCGAGGGCAACTGGATCAGCCGGGCCCCCTCGCTGCGGCGCAAGGCGATCCTGCTGGCCAAGGTGCAGGACGAGGCCGGGCACGGGCTCTACCTGTACGCCGCCGCGGAGACGCTGGGCGTCAGCAGGGCCGAGCTGGACACGGCGCTGCTCACCGGTAGGCAGAAGTACAGCTCGATCTTCAATTACCCCACCCTGAGCTGGGCGGACGTCGGCGCGATCGGCTGGCTGGTGGACGGCGCGGCGATCGTGAACCAGGTGCCGCTATGCCGCTGCTCGTACGGGCCGTACGCCCGCGCCATGATCCGCGTGTGCAAGGAGGAGTCCTTCCACCAGCGCCAGGGCTACCAATCGCTGTACGTGCTCGCCCAGGGCACCCCGGAGCAGCGGGCGATGGCGCAGGACGCGGTGGACCGCTGGTGGTACCCGTCGCTGGCGATGTTCGGCCCGCCGGACGCCGACTCCACGCACTCGGCGCAGTCCATGGCCTGGAAGGTCAAGCGCTTCTCCAACGACGAGCTGCGCCAGCGCTTCGTGGACATGTGCGTGCCGCAGGCGGAGATCCTCGGCGTGACCCTGCCCGACCCGGACCTGAAGTGGAACGAAGAGCGCGGGCACTACGACTACACGTCCCCCGACTTCGAGGAGCTGATGCGGGTGGTCAAGGGCGACGGCCCCTGCAACCGCCAGCGTCTGGCGCACCGCAACCGGGCGCACGAAGAGGGCGCGTGGGTGCGCGAAGCGGCCGCGGCGTACGCGGAGAAGAACAGGAAGGTAAAGGCGTGACCAGCGACGAACCCCTGTGGGAGGTGTTCATCAGGCCGCGGCGCGGGCTGGCGCACACCCATGCCGGCAGCCTGCACGCGCCGGACGCGGGCATGGCCCTGCGCCACGCGCGTGACCTCTACACCCGCCGCCAGGAGGGCGTCTCGATCTGGGTGGTGCCCGCCGCGGAGATCACCGCGTCGAGCCCCGACGAGAAGGACTCCTTCTTCGACCCGGCCGCCGACAAGATCTACCGGCATCCGACGTTCTACGAGCTGCCGGAGGGGGTGGCACACCTGTGAGCGAGACCGCTACCGGAGTCGAGCTGCTGGGGCTCGGGGACGACGCGCTGATCGCGTCGCAGCGGCTGGCCGAGTGGGTGTCGCGCGCGCCCACGCTGGAGGAGGACGTGGCCCTGGCCAACATCGCCCTCGACCAGCTCGGCGCGGCCCGGATGCTGCTGGCCGCCGTCGGCGACGAGGACGAGCTGGCGTACCGGCGCGACGACCACGGGTTCCGCAACTGCCTGCTGGCCGAGCTGCCGCTCGGGCCGGGCCGCGGCGACCTGGACTTCGGCTGGACGATGAGCTGGCTGCTGATGCTGTCGGCGGCGCAGCTGCTGCGCTACACCGACCTCGCGGCGGGCTCCGACGAGCAGGCCGCGGCGATCGGGGCGAAGGCGGTCAAGGAGTCGACGTACCACCTCGACCACGCCACGCAGTGGATGCTGCGGCTGGGCGGCGGCACCGAGGAGTCGCACCGCCGGGTGCAGCAAGGGCTGGACGGGCTGTGGCCGTACGGCCACGAGCTGACCGAGGGCATCCGGGACCGCTGGCTGGCGATCGTCGAGCCGGTGCTCGCGGAGGCGGGCCTGACCCGGCCCGCCGACCGCTGGCGGCCGGACGGCGGCCGGGCCGGACGGCACACCGAACACCTGAGCTACCTGCTGGCCGAGATGCAGTCGCTGCACCGGGCGCACCCCGGGGCGCAGTGGTGAACACCGCCGGCGGCTGGGCGGGGAGGAGGCCGTGATGACCACGACACCGGCCGAGATCGCCGAGATCGCCGGTGCGGTGCCGGATCCGGAGCTGCGCGTGGTGACCATCGGCGAGCTGGGCATCGTGCGCGGGGCGGAGTTCGCCGACGGCCGGGCCGTCGTGACGATCACGCCGACGTACTCGGGCTGCCCGGCGATGGACGCGATCCGCGACGACATCCGGTCCGCGCTGGCCGCGGCCGGATACGCCGAGGTCGAGGTCAAGACCGTGCTCAGCCCGGCCTGGTCGACTGACATGATCACCGAGTCGGGCTGGGCGGCGTTGGAGCGCACCGGCATCGCCGCGCCGGGCCCGTCGGGGACGCCGACCTGCCCGCGCTGCGGGCACCAAGGCCGGCCGACGCCCGTGCTGCAGATCAGCCGGTACGCCTCGACGCCGTGTCAGAGCCTGTGGAGCTGCCGCTCCTGCCTGGAACCCTTCAACGCCATCAAGAAACTGTGAGCACGCCGCTGTGAGCACGACCTTCCACGAGCTGACCGTCACCGCGGTCGAGCAGCTGACCCCGTCCGCGGTGGCGCTGACCTTCGCGGTGCCCGCCGAGCTGCGGCCCGCCTTCGCGTTCCGGCCGGGACAGCATGTGACCGTACGCCTGGACGGCGAGCTGCGCCGCTCGTACTCGATCTGCTCGACGCCCGCGCAGCTGCGGGAGCGCGGCACGCTGACGATCGGCGTGAAGCGGGTGCCGGGCGGGGTCTTCTCCACCCGGGCGCAGGCGCTCGCGGCGGGCGAGACGCTGCCGGTGCTGCCTCCGCTGGGCCGGTTCACCACCGAGCTGGACCCGGCCCGTGCCCGCCGGTACGGCGCGATCGTGGCGGGATCCGGGGTCACACCGGTGCTGTCGCTGGTGTCCACGGCGCTGGAGACGGAGCCGGGCAGCACGTTCGCGGTGGTCTGCGGCAACCGCAGCGCCGCCGAGGTGATGTTCGCCGACGCGCTGGCCGACCTGAAGGACCGCTTCCCGGGCCGGTTGCAGCTGGTGCACGTGCTGTCCCGGGAGACGCAGCCGAGCGAACTGCTCACCGGCCGGCTGGACGCCGACCGGGTGACCACCCTGCTCAAGGAGTTCGACCTGGGCGGGGTGCAGGAGTGGTTCCTGTGCGGGCCGCTGGGCGTGGTGCGCTCGGCGCGGGAGGCGCTGGCGGCGGTGGACGCGCCGGGCAAGGTGCACGTCGAGCTGTTCCACGCCGAGGAGCCGCCACCGCCGGTCGCCGACGTGGTGGGCGGGGAGGTGGAGGTCTCCATCGTCCTGGACGGACGGTCGACGGACTTCACCATGGACCGGTCCGAGCGGGTGCTGGACGCGGCGCTGCGGCACCGCGGCGAACTGCCGTACGCGTGCAAGGGCGGGGTCTGCTCGACCTGTCGCGCGAAGGTGGTCTCGGGCGCGGTGCAGATGGCCGCGAACTGGGCGCTGGAGCCGGACGAGGTGGCCGCAGGATACGTGCTGACCTGCCAGTCGAGCCCCACGAGCGAGGAGCTGGTGCTCGACTTCGACGCCTGACGGGGCGTACCCCGCCGGTTCTCCGATCAAGCCGGCGGGCGCGCGACGGAAGCTGCTCGGCCCAGCCGCGACCTGCCCGTCCGCGGCCCGCCGCGGGTGCTGTGACGGACCAGCCAGACCCACCACGGCGGCGACCCGATAGTCTCGGTGGCGTGACTGCGAACCGGGAGATCGACAGCATCGTGCAGCGGGCCGCGGACGGCGGCCGGATCAGCTCCGAGGAGGCGCTGCTGCTGTACACCGACGCGCCGTTCCACGCGCTCGGTGAGGCCGCGGACGCGGTGCGCCGCCGCCGCTACCCGGACGGCATCGTCACGTACCTGATCGACCGCAACATCAACTACACCAACGTCTGCGTGACGGCGTGCAAGTTCTGCGCCTTCTACCGGGCCCCCAAGCACAGCGAGGGCTGGACCCACGACACCGCCGAGATCCTGCGCCGCTGCGGCGAGGCGGTCGAACTCGGCGCGACGCAGGTGATGCTGCAGGGCGGCCACCACCCCGACTACGGCGTGGACTACTACGAGAACCTGTTCTCCTCGGTGAAGCAGGCGTACCCGCAGCTCATGATCCACTCGATCGGGCCCAGCGAGATCCTGCACATGGCCAAGGTCTCCGGCGTCTCCATCGAGGACGCCGTGATCCGGATCAAGGCGGCCGGCCTCGACTCCATCGCGGGCGCGGGCGCGGAGATGCTGCCCGACCGGCCACGCAAGGCGATCGCCCCGCTCAAGGAGTCCGGCGCGCGCTGGCTGGAGGTCATGGAGGTGGCGCACCGGCACGGCGTCGAGTCCACCGCGACCATGATGATGGGCACCGGCGAGACCAACGCCGAGCGCATCGAGCACCTCACCATGATCCGCGACGTGCAGGACCGCACCGGAGGCTTCCGCGCCTTCATCCCGTGGACCTACCAGCCCGAGAACAACCACCTCAAGGGGCGTACGCAGGCGACCTCGCTGGAGTACCTGCGCCTGATCGCGGTGGCCCGGCTCTTCTTCGACAACGTGGCGCACCTGCAGGCGTCCTGGCTGACCACCGGCAAGGACGTCGGCCAGCTCGCGCTGCACATGGGCGTGGACGACCTGGGCTCGATCATGCTGGAGGAGAACGTCATCTCCTCGGCGGGCGCCAAGCACCGGTCCAACCTGCACGACCTGGTCCAGCTCATCCGCACCGCCGGGCGCATCCCGGCCCAGCGCGACACGCTGTACCGGCACCTGAACGTGCACTGGACCCCCGCCGACGACCCCACCGACGAGCGGGTGACCTCGCACTTCTCCTCGATCGCCATCGAGGGCGGCGGCGTCGGCAAGCAGCTTCCCCTGGTGGAGGCCCGCTGACGCGGACCGCTCGCGTGGGTCGCGCCGCTCGCGGCGAAGATCGCTGATTCGGGGCGGGAAGTCGGGTGGGACCTGACTTCCTGCCCCGAACTCGTGATCAAGCCCACGCGGTGCGTGACTGATCGGCCTATGGGCGACCCCCGCACGCGCGGTTACCGTGCGGGGTTGGCGACCCGTAGGAGGACGGCGATGAAGCGGCACGTGATCAGGCTTGCGGCGGTGCTGGCGGCACTGGTCGCCGGGCTGGGTCTGCTCGCGTCCCCTGCGTGGGCGGACGGAGCCGATATCGCGGTGCAGTCCGATGACCAGAAGGGCGACATCGGTCAAACGGTGAGCGTCTCCGTGGGCCTTGCCAACAAGGGCGACAAGCCGCTCGACGCCGGGCAGGTGACTCTGTTCTACCGCGCGCCGACCGGTTCAGTGATCACCCAGGTGGGCGGCGGGACGAACTGCCAGTTCAACACGTCCCGCACCACGGCGCGCTGCCAGATCGGAGCCGGTTGGCGAGCGGCGATCGTCGCGCCCGGCGGGCCGTTCGTGCGGCGCAACCTCGACCTGCGTATCAACGGGAAGATCACAGCACCCGGCGAGTTCCGCGTGGCCTGCGAATGCGATGCGAACAAGGGGAACAACTCCACGAGCATCGTGCTCAACGGTGTCACCAAGCCGCTGCCGAGTGCCTCGCCCAAGCCGTCCGTGAAGCCGTCGCCCTCCGTGTCGCGGTCGGCCAGCCCGTCGGCGACGCCGAGCGAGACGCCCGAGGTGACCGACGAGCCGACGGAGGAGGAGCCGGTCGGGCCGGGTGTCGCCGAGCCGTCGACCCCCGCGGCTTCGGGCGACTCCCTGCTGAGCGGGATGATGCTGGTCGGCTTCGGGATCGTGCTGCTCGGCCTGGTCGGGCTCGGTGGAGCCGTCTACCTGTGGCGGGTGCGCGCCGGACGGGACGAGGACGAGGGCGGCGACGACGGCGGCGTCGACATGGACGCCACACAGGTGATCAGGTAGCGCAGTGTGGCGGCCGCCGCAGCGCGCCCGGACGGCGTTTGGCAGAGTGGCGATGTGAGCCGCGCAGACCTGGATAAAGAGCCGTACGAGATCGCCGCCATGTTCGACGGCGTCGCGGAGAAGTACGACAAGACCAACTCCGTGCTGTCGTTCGGCCAGGACAAGGGCTGGCGTCGCGCCACCCGGGCCGCGCTGAACCTCAAGCGCGGCGAGAAGGTGCTCGACCTGGGCGCGGGCACCGGTGTCTCCACCGAGGAACTGGCCCGCTCGGGGGCGTACGTGGTCGGCGTCGACCTGTCGCTGGGCATGCTCGCGGTGGGCCGCCGCGACCGGCCGCACGTGCCGCTGGTCGCCGGGGACGCGCTCGCGCTGCCGTTCCCCGACGCCACCTTCGACGCGGTGACCACGTCGTTCGTCATCCGCAACGTGGCGAACACCCCGGCCGCGCTGCGCGAGCTGGCCCGGGTCACCAAGCCCGGTGGCCGCCTGGTGATCTGCGAGTTCTCGCACCCCGTCAACGGCGCGTTCCGCACCGTGTACCTGCAGTACCTGATGCGCTCGCTGCCCGCGGTGGCCCGCAAGGTGTCCAGCAACCCCGAGGCGTACGTCTACCTCGCCGAGTCCATCCGGGCCTGGCCCAACCAGAACGAATTCGCCAAGATCATTGGTGAGAACGCCTGGTCGCAGGTGAAGTACCGCAACCTCACCGGCGGCATCGTGGCCCTGCACCGGGCCGTCAAGCCCGCCTGATCCGGGCGTTCGCCGGACAGCGCCCGCTCTGCCGCCGCACGATCGACTCATGCGGTATGACGAGAGCGCGGTGATCGGCGTCCTCGGCGGCGGCTACGGCGAACCACCGGTCCGCGTCGCCGACCTGGAGGAGGCGGCTCGCCGCGCCGCGGCCAGGCGCGCCGCGGCCCGCGAATCCGCGCCCACACCCGCCGGCACATCCACACCCGCCGGCATACCCGCGCGGGACGGCGTGCCCGCGCCCGACGGCGTGCCCGCGCCCGAGGCCGTGCTCGCGCCCGATGGCTCGCCCGCGGGCGGGCTCGGGGACCTGGGCGACACTCACTGATCGCCGGCGATCCGGCTTCCACCGAACGCCGACCGGCCGCCCTCCGGATCGAGGCCCGGATGGGGCGGCCGGTGAATCAAGATCTGTTTTTGTGGACGCCTGCGGCCCCCAGAGGGGCGTTCAGTGTCCACAAAAACAGATCTTGGATGGTCAGGCGCGGCGGCGGCGGCCGATCAGCATCAGGATCGCGCCGGCGAAGAGGATCGCTGCGCCCATGCCGGCCATCGTGTAGATCTTGGTGCCGGTCAGCGGCAGCTCGCCGGCGGCGGGCGCGCTGCTCGTCGGGGAAGCCGAGGCCGTCGCGGTACCGGTGGCCGTCGCGGAGGCGCTCGCCGACGGCGTGCCGGTAGCCGAAGCACTGGTCGACGCGGTCGGGCTCGGCGAGGCGCTCGCCGAGACCGACGCGGACGGGCTGGCCGACGCGGACGGGCTCGTCGAGGCGGACGGGCTGGGCGACGGGCTCTGGCTGGTCGTCGGGGTCGGGGTGGGGGTCACCGCGACCGGGCGGACGGTGACGTCCACATAGTTGTTGTCGGGGTCGGCGTCCAGTTCGTCGTTCTGCTCGTACGCCCAGTCGTCGGCGAAGGCGAACAGGCCCTGCTCGGAGTTCTTGGTCAGCTTGACCGTGATCTCCTTGGTGACTGTCGCGCCGGCCTTGAGCTGGGCGAGCGTGCAGTCGAAGTACGAGCCGAACTCGGGCTCCGCCGCAGCCGCGGCGGCAGCCTCGTCGGCCAGTCCCGAGGCGTCGTACTCGACGCACTCGGCCGGGGCGGCGACGACCTGGATGCCGGTGGTGGTCAGGAAGCCGTAGTACGGCTCGACGGGGTTGTTGGTGCCGAGGTTCTTGACGGTGAGCTTGATCAAGGCGGTCTCGCCCACCTTGATCTGGGCGTACGTCGGTGTCGCGGAGATCGCGATGTCGCGGACCTGTGCCGGGGCGGCGGCGGCGGCGGCCGGGCCGCCTGCCGACGGGGTCGCGGTGGGTTCGGCCAGGGCCGGGGTGGCCAGGCCGAGCACGGCGGCAGCCAGCGGGGCGGTGGCGACAGCGCCGAGCCGAAGGGCGAGGCGGGGTCCGGGTACGACGTGCACGGGGGAACTCCAGAAAGGGGTGGGGATGAGCGCGCGAATCGTAAAGGACCAGTTCAGAGGCAGTCAAACAGGGGTGTCCGTGAATGTCTCAACCCTCTTGGGCGGACAAATCGGAAACGGCACTCCGGCTGCCACAGATCTTCACTTAGGTTCACCTAACCACTACGGGTCCTTGATGCAGTTCTAGACTGCTCGCCGGACTTGCTTGTGAAGACTTTCACGAGCCCCGAACGAGCGTTAAGGCCGAGGTGGAGGTGAGCATGACACCGACCGATGTCGATGCGGATGTGATCGTCGTTGGAGCCGGTCCGGGTGGCTCCGCCGCTGCCTATCACCTTGCCAAGCACGGTGCGAAGGTGCTGCTGCTGGAGAAGACCGAGTTCCCCCGGGAGAAGGTCTGCGGTGACGGACTGACCCCGCGCGCGGTCAAGCAGCTGATCGACATGGGCGTCGACGTGAGCCCCGAAGCCGGCTGGCTGCACAACAAGGGACTGCGGGTCATCGGCGGCGGCGTACGGCTCGAACTGGACTGGCCCGACCTGGCCAGCTTCCCCGACTTCGGCCTCGTGCGCACCCGCATGGACTTCGACGACATGCTCGCCAAGCGAGCCGTCGCCGCGGGCGCGGACCTGCGCACCGGCCACAACGTCACCGGCCCGGTGCTGGACACCGACGGCCGCGTGGTCGGCGTCGAGGTGCGCACCCCCGGCGGTGACCGGACGCTGCGCTCGCACCTGGTGGTGGCCGCCGACGGCGTGTCCGGCCGGTTCGCGCTCGCGCTGGGCATGGCCAAGCGCGAGGACCGCCCGATGGGTGTCGCGGTGCGTCGCTACTACCACAGCCCGGTCAAGGCGAACGACGACTACCTGGAGTCCTGGCTCGAACTGCGCAGCCGGGAGGCGGGCGCGGCGCAGCTGCCTGGTTACGGCTGGATCTTCGGCCTCGGCGACGGCCGGGTGAACGTGGGCCTGGGCGTGCTGAACTCGTCGAAGGCCTACCAGGCGACGAACTACCGCACCATGCTCACCGACTGGATCGGCAGCACGCCCGAGGAGTGGGGCCTGACGGAGGAGAACGCCGACGGCAAGATCCTCGGCGCGGCCCTGCCGATGGGGTTCAACCGCACGCCCCACTACACGCGGGGCATGATGCTGGTGGGCGACTCGGGCGGCATGGTCAACCCCTTCAACGGCGAGGGCATCGCGTACGCGATGGAGTCCGGCCAGCTGGCGGCGGAGGTCCTGATCCAGGCGCTGGCGCGCCCGGCGGGCCCGGCCCGGGAGCTGGCGCTGCAGGCCTACCCGAGCGAGTTGAAGCGCCGGTTCGGCGGTTATTACCGAATCGGCGGGATCTTCGTGAAGCTGATCGGCAATCCGCAGATCATGAAGGTGGCTACGAAGCACGGCATGCCGCACCCGACGCTGATGCGGTTCGTGCTCAAGCTGCTGGCGAACCTCACCGATCCGCGGGGCGGCGACTCCATGGACCGGATCATCAATGCCATGTCCCGCGTGGCACCCGCGGTGTAGCGGGCCGCGGGGCGAGGATCATAATCCGAGCTGCAAGCAGGCGAAACACTCATCAACCGGGAAGAAAGGACGTAGGCAGGTGTCGCTCTCCGCGTACGTGCCCATCGTTGGGCTCTTCGCGCTGGCCGCGGCCTTCGGGCTTTTCTCGGTCACGGCCGCGCCCTTCATCGGACCCCGCCGCTTCAACAAGGCGAAGCTCGACGCCTACGAGTGCGGCATCGAGCCGACCCCGCAGCCGGTCGGCGGCGGACGCTTCCCGATCAAGTTCTACTTGACCGCGATGCTCTTCATCGTCTTCGACATCGAGATCATCTTCCTCTACCCCTGGGCCGTCACCTTCGACGCGTTCCAGGGGTGGTTCGTCTTCGTCGAGATGCTTCTGTTCATCGGCACGGTGTTCGTCGCGTACGCCTACGTGTGGCGTCGCGGCGGCCTGGATTGGGACTGACATGGGACTCGAAGAGAAGCTCCCCTCCGGGGTGCTGCTCACCACCGTCCAGGGGCTCGTCAACTGGACCCGTAAGGCCAGCTTCTGGCCGGCCACGTTCGGCCTGGCCTGCTGCGCCATCGAGATGATGGCCACCGGTGCGGCCCGGTTCGACTCGGGCCGCTTCGGCATGGAGGTCTTCCGGGCATCGCCCCGCCAGGCCGACCTGATGATCGTGGCCGGCCGGGTCAGCCAGAAGATGGCCCCGGTGCTGCGCCAGATCTACGACCAGATGCCCGACCCCAAGTGGGTGCTGTCGATGGGTGTCTGCGCCTCGTCGGGCGGCATGTTCAACAACTACGCGATCGTGCAGGGCGTGGACCACATCGTGCCCGTCGACATGTACCTGCCGGGCTGCCCGCCGCGGCCGGAGATGCTGCTCGACGCGATCCTCAAGCTGCACGACAAGATCCTCGCCGAGCCGCTGGGCGCCGGCGGCCGCAAGATGCTGGCCGCCAAGGAGGCCCGCGAGGGCAAGCCCGTGGTCGCCCCGGGCGCGATGCCGTCGAGCTACCGCTACAACAAGGCGCTGCGCGCCGAGTGGGAGCAGGCCGCCGCCGAAGGCCGCGAGGAGCAGCTGCGGATCCAGAAGTGGATGGAGAAGGGGACGCACCGGTGACCACACAGGGTGAAGGACTGTTTGGGGTCACCGGCACCGGTGACACCTCCGGTATGGGCGGCCTGGTCCGCAAGCGGCCGGTGCAGCTGGACGCGCAGCGGCCGTACGGCGGGGAGTACGACGAGGTCGTGGACGCCCTGGAGGAGGCCTACCCGGGCTTCTCCGACGCGATCGAGCGCGTCGTCATCGACCGCGGTGAGCTGACCCTGCACATCGTCCCGGCGAAGATCGCCGAGGTGTGCCAGATCCTGCGCGACGACATGTCGCTGCGGTACGAGCTGTGCTCGTCGGTGTCCGGCGTGGACTACATCGCCGAGGAGCGCCGCCTGCACGTGGTGTACCACCTCACCTCGATGACCTACCGCCGCCGCCTCCGCCTGGAGTGCGCGGTCACCGCGGCCGACCCGCACCTGCCCAGCGTGGCCATGGTCTACCCGACCGCGGACTGGCAGGAGCGCGAGACCTACGACATGTTCGGCGTGATCTTCGACGGCCACCCGAACCTGACCCGCATCCTCATGCCGGACGACTGGGACGGCCACCCACAGCGCAAGGACTACCCGCTGGGCGGCGTACCGGTCGAGTACAAGGGCGCCGAGATCCCGCCGCCCGACTCACGGAGGGCGTACCGGTGAGCGCGAGGAACGAAGCGAAGCGGAGTACCGCAAGCGCCACCATCTGGAGGCACCGATGAGCAACGCTGGTTACGCGCAGGAGCGCGAGACGACCGAGGGCAAGGTCTTCACGGTCACCGGCGGCGACTGGGACTCGATCGTCTCGGGCGTCGACCCGCTGCACGACGAGCGCATCGTCGTCAACATGGGTCCCCAGCACCCGTCCACGCACGGCGTGCTGCGCCTGGTGCTGGAGATGGAGGGCGAGACCGTCACCGAGGCCCGCCTCGTCGTCGGCTACCTGCACACGGGCATCGAGAAGAACATGGAGTACCGCACCTGGACGCAGGGCTCCACGTTCGTGACCCGCATGGACTACCTCGCTCCGATCTTCAACGAGACGGCGTACAGCCTCGCGGTGGAGAAGCTGCTGGGCATCGAGGTCACCGAGCGCGCCAACACGATCCGCGTGCTGATGATGGAGCTCAACCGGATCTCCTCCCACCTGGTGTGGCTGGCCACCACCGGTATGGAGCTCGGCGCGCTGTCGATGATGATCTACGGCTTCCGCGAGCGTGAGTTCATCCTCGACATCTTCGAGATGATCACCGGTCTGCGGATGAACATGGCCTACGTGCGCCCGGGCGGCGTCGCGCAGGACGTGCCGGACATCGCGATCGCGAAGATCCGCGAGTTCCTCGACTTCATGCCCAAGCGCATCAAGGAGTACGAGGACCTGCTCTCCGGCCAGCCGATCTGGACCGCCCGCACCAAGGGCGTCGCGGTGCTCGACGTCACCGGCTGCGTGGCGCTCGGCGTCACCGGCCCGGTGCTGCGCAGCTCCGGCCTGGCCTGGGACCTGCGCAAGACCATGCCGTACTGCGGTTACGAGACCTACGACTTCGACGTGCCGACCCAGCCCGAGGGTGACGTGTTCGCGCGTTACCTGGTCCGGATCGCCGAGATGCGGGAGTCGCTGAAGATCGTCGAGCAGGCGATGGACCGGCTCAAGCCCGGCCCGATCATGGTCGAGGACCGGAAGATCGCGTGGCCGGCGCAGCTGGCGCTCGGCAACGACGGCCTGGGCAACTCGCTGGAGCACGTCGCGCACATCATGGGCCAGTCCATGGAGTCCCTGATCCACCACTTCAAGCTGGTCACCGAGGGCTTCCGGGTCCCGGCCGGCCAGGTGTACGTGCCGATCGAGGGCCCTCGCGGCGAGCTGGGCGCGCACGTGATCTCGGATGGGGGCACCCGGCCGTTCCGGGTGCACATGCGGGAGCCGAGCTTCGTGAACCTGCAGGCGATTCCGGCCATGGCCGAGGGCGGCCTGCTGGCAGATGTGATCGCGGGTGGAGCCAGCCTCGACCCGGTGATGGGTGGGTGTGACCGATGACAGCGCCGCAGCAGTCGGTGGACAAGTTCGACGAGAAGACCCGGGAGCTGGCGCGCGAGATCATCGCGCGCTTCCCGGAGGGCAAGGAGCGCTCGGCACTGCTGCCGATGCTGCACCTGGTCCAGTCGGTCGAGGGATACGTCTCCCCGGCCGGGGTCACGTTCTGCGCCGAGCAGCTCAACCTGACCAAGGCCCAGGTCGGCGCGGTCGCCACCTTCTACACCATGTACAAGCGCCGGCCGACCGGTGAGTACCTGGTCAGCGTCTGCACGAACACCCTGTGCAACGTGCTCGGCGGGCAGGAGGTCTACGACACCCTGTCGCAGACCCTGGGCGTCGGCCACGACGAGACCACCGAGGACGGCAAGATCACGCTGGAGCACGCCGAGTGCCTCGCCGCGTGCGACTACGGCCCGGTGCTCACCGTCAACTACGACTTCTTCGACAACGTGACCCCGGAGAGCGCGCTCGACGTCGTCGGCAAGCTCAAGGCCGGGCAGCGGCCGATGCCGACCCGCGGTGCGCGCCTGTGCTCGTTGAAGGAGACGGCGTTGCAGCTGGCGGGCTTCGCCGACGAGCGCGAGGGCGCGGTCGCCGACGGCCCGGCGGGCGACTCGACGCTGCGCGGCGTGCGCCTGGCGCAGCAGCACGGGATCAGCCCGGCCGGTTTCGACATCAACACGCCCATCCCGACTCCCTCGAAGGAGGCGGCGAAGTGAGCACTCCAAGTGCCGCCACCCTGGCCAAGCTCACCCCGGTCCTCACCAAGCGCTGGCTGTCCCCCGACGCCTGGCGCCTCGACGTGTACGAGCGCCTGGACGGCTACGCCGCCCTGCGCAAGGCCCTGGCCGTGCACCCGGACGACCTGATCGCCCTGATCAAGGACTCCGGCCTGCGCGGCCGCGGCGGCGCGGGCTTCCCGACCGGGCTCAAGTGGGGCTTCATCCCACAGAACGACGGCAAGCCGCACTACCTGGTCGTCAACGCCGACGAGGGCGAGCCGGGCACCTGCAAAGACCTGCCGCTGATGTCGCACGACCCGCACTCGCTGGTCGAGGGCGTCATCATCGCGTCCTACGCGATCCGCGCCAACCGCGCCTACATCTACATCCGCGGCGAGGCGGTGCAGGCCGCGCGGCGGCTGCGCCACGCGGTGCAGGAGGCGTACAAGGCCGGCTACCTCGGCAAGAACATCCTGGGCAGCGGGTACGACCTCGACCTGGTGGTGCACTCCGGCGCGGGCGCGTACATCTGCGGCGAGGAGACGGCGCTGCTGGACTCGCTGGAGGGCTTCCGCGGCCAGCCGCGCCTGCGCCCGCCGTTCCCGGCGACGCACGGCCTCTACGCCAGCCCGACGGTCGTCAACAACGTGGGCACCATCGCCAGCGTGCCGTACATCGTGCTGGGCGGGGCCGCCTGGTGGAAGACGATGGGCACGGAGAAGTCGTCCGGCCCGATGATCTACTCGCTGTCCGGCCGGGTGAAGAACCCGGGCCAGTACGAGTGCTCGATGGGCATCACCCTGCGCGAGCTGATCGAGCTGGCCGGCGGTATGCAGGACGGCCACCAGCTGCGCTTCTGGACCCCGGGCGGCTCGTCGACGCCGCTGCTGACCGGTGACCACATCGACACCGCGATGGACTTCGAGTCGGTCGCCGCGGCGGGCTCGATCCTGGGCACCACCGCCGTCCAGCTCTTCAGCGACCAGGACTGCCCGGTCTACGCGACCTACCGGTGGCTGGAGTTCTACCACCACGAGTCGTGCGGCAAGTGCACCCCGTGCCGCGAGGGCAACTACTGGATGGTGCGGGTCTACCGGCGCATCCTCTCCGGCGAGGGCACGCTCGAGGACCTGGACACCCTGCTGGACACCGCCGCCAACATCCTGGGCCGCTCCTTCTGCGGTCTCGGTGACGGCGCGACCAGCCCGGTGACCTCCTCCCTGCAGTACTTCAAGCAGGACTACCTGGACTACATCGAGGGTCGCAAGGCGCCGAAGCTCAGCGCCCACGCCCTGGCAGGAGCGCACTGACAATGAGCCAGGAAGTACAGAAGCACACCGACACCGTCAAACTCACCATCGACGGCATCGAGGTGACCGCGCCCAAGGGCGAGCTGGTCATCCGCACCGCCGAGCGGCTGGGCATCGACATCCCGCGGTTCTGCGACCACCCGCTGCTGGCCCCGGCCGGCGCCTGCCGCCAGTGCCTGGTGGACGTCGAGGGCCAGCGCAAGCCGGTCGCCTCGTGCACCCAGACGGTGGCCGACGGCATGGTGGTGCGCACGCAGCTGACCTCCGAGGTCGCCCGCAAGGCGCAGGAGGGTGTGATGGAGCTGCTGCTCATCAACCACCCGCTGGACTGCCCCATGTGCGACAAGGGCGGCGAGTGCCCGCTGCAGAACCAGGCGATGCAGGTCGGCCGGCCGGAGTCGCGCTTCCGCGAGGAGAAGCGCGAGTACGAGAAGCCGATCAACATCTCCGCGCAGGTGCTGCTGGACCGCGAGCGCTGCGTGCTCTGCCAGCGCTGCACCCGGTTCTCCGAGGAGATCGCGGGCGACAAGTTCATCGACCTGATGGACCGGTCGTCGGCCGAGCAGATCGGCATCTACCGCGACGCCTCCTTCGGCCACCCGCGTGACCACGGCACGATCGACGAGCTGGCCTACGACCAGGAGGACCCGGAGCCGGGCGACGTCCCGTTCAACTCCTACTTCTCCGGCAACACGATCCAGATCTGCCCGGTCGGCGCGCTCACGAGCGAGCAGTACCGCTTCCGCGCCCGCCCGTTCGACCTGGTCTCGTCACCGAGCAAGTGCGAGCACTGCGCGTCGGGCTGCGACATGCGCACCGACCACCGCCGCGGCAAGGTGCTGCGCCGGATGGCCGGCGACGACCCGCAGGTCAACGAGGAGTGGAACTGCGACAAGGGCCGGTGGGGCTTCCGCTACGCCACCGCCTTCGACCGGCTCACCACCCCGCTGGTGCGCGACGCCGAGAGCGGCGAGCTGCGCGAGGCCTCCTGGACCGAGGCGCTGACCGTCGCGGCCGAGGGCCTGCGGGCCGCCCGGGACGGGGCGTACGGCGTCGGCGTGCTGACCGGCGGCCGGCTGACCGTCGAGGACGCGTACGCGTACGCGAAGTTCAGCCGCATCGCGCTGGGCAGCAACGACATCGACTTCCGGGCCCGGCCGCTGTCGGCGGAGGAGGCCGAGTTCCTGGCCTCCTCGGTCGTCGGCGAGCAGCCGGTCACCTACACCGACCTGGAGCAGGCCAAGCACGTCGTGCTGGTCGGCTTCGAGCCGGAGGAGGAGAGCCCGATCATCCTGCTCCGCCTGCGCAAGGCGGCGGCCAAGGGCAAGCTCAAGGTCACCTCGGTGGCCCCGTTCCTGACCCGCGGCGCGGAGAAGGCCGGCGCGACGCTGGTCGAGTGCGTGCCCGGCCAGGAGCCGGCGGCGCTGTCCCACCTGGAGCTGGAGCCGGGCACCATCGTGCTGGCCGGCGAGCGCCTGGCCGTGGTCCGCGGCGGCTTCTCCGCGGTGGCGAGCCTCGCGGCGCGTACCGGCGCGAAGCTCGCCTGGGTGCCGCGGCGCGCGGGTGACCGCGGCGCGGTCGACGCGGGCTGCCTGCCCACGCTGCTGCCCGGTGGCCGCTCGGTCGCCGACGCGGCCGCGCGGGCCGAGCTGTCGGCGGCCTGGGGCGTGGCGGCGGGCGTGATCCCGAGCCAGACCGGCCGCGACACCGACGCGATCGTCGCGGCGGCCGCCTCCGGCAAGCTGGGCGCGCTGGTCGTGGCCGGTGTCGACCCGGCCGACCTGAGCGACCCGAAGGCCGCCGAGGAGGCGCTGGACAAGGTCGGCTTCCTGGTCTCGCTGGAGCTGCGGATGAGCGCCGTGTCCCGGCGCGCGAACGTGGTGTTCCCGGTCGCCGCGCCCGCCGAGAAGGCGGGCTCGTACGTGAACTGGGAGGGCCGCCTGCGCACCTACGAGCAGGCGCTGGAGACCCCGAACACGGGTGCGAAGCTGACCGACGCCCGGGTGCTCGACGCGCTGGCCGCCCGCCTGGGTGTCACGCTCGGCACCGGCGACGTGCTGGCGGTGCGCCGCGAGCTGGGCAGCCTGCCCGCGACGGGCCAGCAGCGCCCGGCCGCGCCGGCCGAGGTGGGCGCGGCCGCGCCCACGCTGAAGCAGAACGAGGCGATCCTGGCCAGCTGGGCGCAGCTGATCGACCTGGGCACCCTCACCGACGGCGACGAGGTGCTGGCCGGCACCGCCCGCCCGCCGGTGGTGCGCCTGTCGAAGGCCCGCGCCACCGCGCTGGGTGTCGCCGACGGCGACGCGGTGACCGTCGGGACCGCGCGGGGTGCGATCACCCTGCCGGCCGCGATCACCGAGATCGCCGATGACGTCGTCTGGGTGCCGACCAACTCGCCGGGTTCCACGCTGCGCCGCACGCTCGGCGTCAACCCGGGTGCGGTCGTGACCGTGAGCGGAGGAAGCAAATGATCCTCGCCCCCATCGGGTTCCTCGCCGAGGACCCGGCGACCGGCGACCCGACGCTGGTCGACTTCGGGCATGACCCGTGGTGGATCGTCCTCATCAAGGTGGTCGGCGTCTTCGTCTTCCTCGTGGTGATGACCCTGTTCACCATCTGGTACGAGCGCCGCGTGGTGGCCCGGATGCAGGTGCGTCCCGGCCCGAACCGGCACGGTCCCTTCGGCCTGCTGCAGTCGCTGGCCGACGGTCTGAAGCTGGCGTTCAAGGAAGACATCATGCCGCTCAAGGCGGACAAGGTGGTCTTCTTCATCGCGCCGGTGATCTCCACGGTCTGCGCCTTCACCGCATTCTCGATCATGCCGTTCGGCCCGTTCGTGTCGATGTTCGGCACGCGCACGCCGCTGCAGCTGACCGACATCCCGGTGGCGGTGCTGCTGGTGCTGGCCTGCTCGGGCATGGGCATCTACGGCATCGTGCTGGGCGGCTGGGCGTCGGGCTCGACGTACCCGCTGCTCGGCGGTCTGCGCTCCAGCGCCCAGCTGATCTCGTACGAGGTCGCGATGGGCCTGTCGTTCGTGGCCGTCTTCATGACCGCGGGCACGATGAGCACCTCGGAGATCGTCAACGCGCAGGCGCAGGGTTCGCCGGTGTCGCTCGGCGGCTTCGAGTTCACCGCGCCGAGCTGGTTCTTCCTGCTGCTGCTGCCGAGCTTCGTCATCTACTCGATCTCGGCGGTCGGCGAGACCAACCGGGCCCCGTTCGACCTCCCCGAGGCCGAGTCGGAGCTGGTCGGCGGCTTCCACACCGAGTACTCGTCGCTGAAGTTCGCGCTGTTCTTCCTGGCCGAGTACATCAACATGGTGACCGTCTCCGGCCTGTGCGCCACCCTCTTCCTGGGCGGCTGGCGCGCGCCGACGTCCTTCGAGAGCTTCTGGCCGGGCATCAACTCCGGCTGGTGGCCGCTGCTGTGGTTCACCATCAAGGTGCTGCTGCTGCTGTTCGTCTTCATCTGGCTGCGGGGCACGCTGCCCCGGCTGCGCTACGACCAGTTCATGCGCTTCGGCTGGAAGGTCCTCATCCCGGTCAACCTGGTGTGGATCCTGACGCTGGCCTTCATCAAGACGATGCAGAAGCAGCAGATGGACGGCTGGACCAAGGTCTGGTTCATCGCCATCCCGCTGGTAGTGATCCTGCTGCTGGCGCTGCTGTGGCCGCAGAAGAAGGAGGAGCCGGTCCTGCCCGTCGAGGAGCAGGTCGCCCGGCGCCCCGAGGGCAGCTTCCCGCTGCCGCCGATGGACCTGCAGGTGCCGGTGAGCCCGCGCGCGAAGCGGCTGACCGCCGAGCGCGAGACCGTGCCCGCGACCAGCGAAGAGGAGGTGTGACATGGGTTCGATGACGGATGCCGTCAGGGGCTTCGGCGTGACGTTCTCGCACATGTTCAAGAAGACCGTCACCACGCACTACCCGGAGAAGCCGGACCCGACGGCCCCGCGTTACCACGGCCGGCACATCCTCAACCGCTACCCGGACGGCCTGGAGAAGTGCATCGGCTGCGAGCTGTGCGCCTGGGCCTGCCCGGCGGACGCGATCTTCGTCGAGGGCGGAGACAACACCGACGAGGCGCGTTTCTCGCCCGGTGAGCGCTACGCGTCCAACTACCAGATCAATTACGCCCGGTGCATCTTCTGCGGTCTGTGCATCGAGGCCTGCCCGACCCGCTCGCTCACCATGAGCAACGAGTACGAGCTGGCCCGCGACAACCGGCAGGACCTGATCTTCACGAAGGAGCAGCTGCTCGCGCCGCTGCTGCCCGGCATGGAGCAGCCGCCGCACCCGATGCGGCTGGGCGACACCGAGAAGGACTACTACCTGGGCGCCCCGGCGAACCCCGGTACGTCGGCGGGAGCTGAGACCCGATGATGCTTTCGACTCAGGTGCTCGCCGCCGCGGCCGAGGTGTCCGGCGGGGAGAAGTGGACCTTCTTCCTGCTGGCCCCGCTCGCGGTCATCGGCGCGCTGGGCATGGTGATCGCGCGCAACGCGGTGCACTCCGCGCTGTGGCTGGTGCTGACCATGCTCAGCCTGGGCGTCTTCTACATCGTGCAGGCTGGTCCGTTCATCGGCATGGTGCAGATCATCGTCTACACCGGCGCGATCATGATGCTCTTCCTGTTCGTGCTGATGCTGGTCGGCCGCGACGCGTCCGACTCGGTGATCGAGACGCTGCGCGGTCAGAAGGTCGTCGCGATCCTGCTGGGCCTGGGCCTGGCGGGCCTGCTCGGCACCGGCGTCTTCCAGGCCACCCGGGACATGCCGGTGGCCGGCCTGGACAAGGCCAACGTGCACGGCAACGTGCAGGGCATCGCCCAGCTGCTGTTCGGCCCGTACGTCTGGGTCTTCGAGGTCACCTCGGCGCTGCTCATCACGGCGGCGGTCGGCGCGATGCTGCTGGCCCACCGCGAGCGCGAGAAGGGCGAGCGGGTCGGCCAGGTCGCGCAGATGAAGGCGCGCTTCGAGCCGGGCAACTACCCCGGCCCCAAGCCGGGCCCGGGTGTCTTCGCGAACTCCACCTCGGTGGCCACCCCGGCGAAGCTGCCGGACGGCACCCCCGCCGAGCGGAGCATCTCGCCGATCCTGCCGACGCGCGAGCTCACCTCGGCCGAGATCGCCAACAAGCACACCGAGGGGAAGTGACTCGATGACCCCCATGTACTACATCGTGCTGTCGGCTGTGCTGTTCAGCATCGGCGCCGTCGGCGTGCTGATCCGGCGCAACGCCATCGTGCTGTTCATGTGCATCGAGCTGATGCTCAACGCCGCGAACCTGGCCCTGATCACCTTCGCCCGGATGAACGGGACGCTGGACGGCCAGATCATGGCCTTCTTCTCGATGGTGGTCGCGGCAGCGGAGGTCGTCGTCGGTCTGGCCATCATCATGTCGATCTTCCGCACGCGACGCTCGGCGAGCGTCGACGACGCGAACCTGCTGAAGTACTGAGGCGGAGATGCAACCAACTCTGATGCTCGCGGAGGCGGCACAGGCGCCCGTCGTCTACGCCTCCGCGACCGGAATCCTTTCCTACATGTGGCTGCTGATCGCCGTTCCGGCGGTCAGCGCCCTGATCCTGCTCACCACCGGCCGCTGGGCCGACAAGTGGGGCCACTGGCTCGGCTGCGCGGCGGTGCTGTTCTCGTTCGTGCTCGGCGCGGCCATGTTCTTCGAGCTGCGCGACCTGCCCAACCGGGCGGTGCAGCTCGACCTGTACAGCTTCATCCCGGTCGGCTCGCTGCAGGTGGACTTCGGGTTCCTGTTCGACCCGCTGACCGCCTGCTTCGTCCTGCTGATCACGGGCGTGGGTTTCCTGATCCACCTGTACGCGACCGGCTACATGGCCCACGACGAGGGCCGTCGCCGCTTCTTCGGGTACTTCAACCTGTTCATCGCGGCGATGCTGCTGCTGGTGCTCGGCAACAACTACGTGATGCTCTACTTCGGCTGGGAAGGCGTGGGTCTCGCGTCCTACCTGCTGATCTCCTTCTGGTACGGCCGGCCGTCCGCGGCCACCGCCGGCAAGAAGGCGTTCATCATGAACCGCGTCGGTGACGCGGGCCTGGTGCTCGGCATCTTCCTGATGTTCGCGCAGCTCGGCTCGGTCAACTACGACGTGGTGTTCAGCAACGCCGGCCTGCTGCCGAGCACGACGATCCTGGTGCTCGGCCTGCTGCTGCTGCTCGGCGCGTGCGGCAAGTCCGGCCAGTTCCCGCTGCAGGCGTGGTTGCCCGACGCGATGGAGGGCCCGACCCCGGTCTCGGCCCTGATCCACGCCGCGACGATGGTGACCGCCGGTGTCTACCTGATCGCCCGCTCCAACCCGATCTTCTCGGCGAACCTGACGCTGCAGACGGTCGTGGTCAGCGTCGGCGCGCTCACCCTGCTGCTGGGCTGCATCATCGGCTCGGCCAAGGACGACATCAAGCGCGTGCTCGCCTGGTCGACCGTGTCGCAGATCGGCTACATGTTCCTCGGCGTCGGGCTGGGCGGCGGCGCGTACGCGCTGGCCATCATCCACCTGCTGGCGCACGGCTTCTTCAAGGCCAACATGTTCCTCGGCGCCGGCTCGGTCATGCACGGCATGAACGACCAGGTGGACATCCGCCGCTTCGGCGGGCTGTGGAAGTACATGAAGATCACCTGGCTCACCTTCATGATGGGCTGGCTGGCGATCATCGGCATCCCGCCGCTGAGCGGCTTCTTCACCAAGGAGCCGATCATCGTGGCCGCCTTCGCGCGGCCCGGCTGGACCGGCTGGCTCTACGGCTTCGCGGCACTGATCGGCGCGGGTCTCACCGCGTTCTACATGACCCGCCTGTTCATCCTGACGTTCCACGGCCCGAAGCGGTGGACCACCGCCAAGGAGGGCTCGGTCGACCAGCACCCGCACGAGTCCCCGCTGGTGATGACGATCCCGCTGATCTTCCTGGCGCTCGGCTCGATCTTCGCCGGCTGGCTCATGGCCTCCCCGGTCGCGGAGTGGCTCACCCCCGTGCTGGGCCCGCCGGTCGAGGAGCACCCGACGACGCTGTCCCACACCACCATCACCATCCTCAGCCTGGCGCTGACGGTGGCGGGTGCGGGTCTGGCGTACGCGCTGTTCAACAAGGGCACGGCGCTGGAGCCGCAGCCGGCCGGCGCGCTGGTCACGGCCGCCCGCAACAACCTCTACACCGACGCCTTCAACGAGGCCGTGTTCGAGAAGCCGGGCAAGTGGTTCACCCGGGCCCTGGTCTTCGTCGACAACAAGGGCGTGGACGGCCTCGTCAACGGGCTCGCGGCGCTGGTCGGCGGGGGTTCGGGCAGGCTGCGGCGGCTCCAGACCGGCTTCGTGCGGTCGTACGCGCTCTCGATGCTTCTCGGCGGGGTGCTGGTGCTCGGCGCCTTCGCCGCGGTGCAGCTCGGCTGGATGGGATAACGATGAAATACCTGTCAATCCTGACCCTCGCGCCGCTGATCGGCGCGCTGACGGTCGCGTTCGTCCCGCGAGCCAAGCCGGAGCTGGCCAAGCGGCTGGCACTGATCTGGTCGATCGTGGTGCTGGCCGTGGGCGTGGCGACCTGGGTCGCGTACAAGCCCGGCGGCCCGCGCCTGCAGCTGCAGGAGTCCTACACCTGGATCCCGGCGTGGGGCGCGAAGTTCAGCTTCGCCGTCGACGGCATCGCCCTGGTGATGATCGCGCTGATCGCGCTGCTGGTGCCGCTGGTGATCCTGGCCAGCTGGCACGACGCGGAGAAGAGCAAGCGCAGCGTCCCGGCGTACTTCGCCCTGCTGCTGGCGCTCGAAGGCACCATGATCGGCACCTTCACCTCCGCCGACGTGCTGCTGTTCTACCTCTTCTTCGAGGTCATGCTGGTGCCGATGTACTTCATCATCGGCTCGTTCGGCACCGACGTGCCGGCCAAGCAGCGCCAGTACGCCGCGGTGAAGTTCTTCCTCTACTCCCTGGTCGGCGGTCTGCTCATGCTGGCCGCGGTCATCGGCATGTGGGTCTACGGCGGCCACACCTTCGACTGGCAGACGCTGACGAACGTGGAGTTCACCACCACCGTGCAGCGGTGGCTGTTCCTCGGCTTCTTCATCGCGTTCGCCATCAAGGCGCCGTTCTTCCCGTTCCACACCTGGCTGCCCGACGCCGGCGGGGCGGCTCCGGCCGGCGCCGCGGCGCTGCTGGTCGGCGTGATGGACAAGGTCGGCACCTTCGGCATCCTGCGCTACTGCCTCCCGCTGTTCCCGGAGGCGTCGCGCTGGTTCGCGCCGTGGGCGATCGGCCTGTCGGTGATCGGCATCATCTACGCGGCGCTCGTGGCGATCGGCCAGAAGGACCTCAAGCGCCTGGTCAGCTACACCTCGATCGCGCACTTCGGCTTCATCGGCGTCGGCATCTTCGCCTTCACCTACCAGGCCGGCTCCGGCGCGGTGCTGTACATGGTCAACCACGGTCTCGCCACCGGCCTGCTGTTCCTGGTCGTGGGCATGTTCGTGGCGCGCCGCGGCAGCACCCTGGTGACCGACTTCGGCGGCGCGGGCAAGCTGCTGCCGGTGCTGGCGGGCGTCTTCTTCATCGCGGGCATGGCCTCGCTGGCGCTGCCGGGCCTGGCCCCGTTCGTCAGCGAGTTCCTGGTGCTCATCGGCACGTTCACGGTGAACAAGCCGGTGGCCGTCATCGCGACGGTCGGCATCATCCTCGCCGCGGCGTACGTGCTGTGGATGATCCAGCGCACCACGCAGGGCAACACCAACCCCGCGCTGCTCGACCTCGCGCCGATGAAGCGCGACCTGTCGCTGCGTGAGGGCATCGTGGTGGCGCCCCTGATCGTGCTGCTGATCGTGCTGGGCTTCTACCCGAAGCCGGTGCTCGACGTGATCAATCCGGCGGTGCAGGCGACGCTGACCGACGTGGTCACCCCGGAGCGGGCCGACCCGGCGCCCGCCACCTCCACTGTGGAAGCAGGAAAGTGACCATGGGCGAAGATTTTGTCGTCAAGTTGCCGGAGCTGGATTACGCCGCCCTGGCGCCGATGCTGATCCTGTTCGGCGCGGCCTGCCTCGGGGTGCTCGTCGAGGCGTTCGTGCCGCGCCGGGCGCGCAACACCGTGCAGCTGGTGCTGGGTCTGCTGGCCCTGGTCGCCGCGCTGGTCGCCGTGCTGAGGCACGCGCCGGACGTGACCGACGCCAACGCGCTGACCGGTGCGCAGTCGCTGTCGATCGACCAGGCGGGCCTGTTCCTGCAGGGCGCGATCCTGGTGCTCGCCATCGTCGCGCTGCTGCTGTTCGGCGAGCGCACGCTGGAGAACGGCGGCCCGTTCGTGGCCCAGGCCGCGATCACCGTCGGCTCGGACCTCGACCGCCGGCAGGCGGCCAAGGAGTCGGGCGCGACCGAGGTCTACCCGCTGGCCGTCTTCGCCGTCGCCGGCATGATGCTCTTCGTCACCGCGAACAACCTGCTGGTCATGTTCGTGGCGCTGGAGGTCTTCTCGCTCCCGCTGTACCTGCTCTGCGCGCTCGCCCGGCGCAAGCGGCTGCTGTCGCAGGAGGCCGCGCTCAAGTACTTCCTGCTCGGCGCGTACGCCTCGGCGTTCTTCCTGTTCGGTCTCGCGATGATCTACGGTTTCGCGGGCGCGGTCGACTTCCGGACGATCCACGCCTCGGTGACCGACTCGACGAACAGCCCGATCCTGCTGTTCATCGGCCTCGCGATGCTCTCCATCGGCCTGCTGTTCAAGGCCGCCGCGGCGCCGTTCCACGTGTGGACGCCCGACGTCTACCAGGGCGCGCCGACCGCGGTCACCGCGTTCATGGCGGCCTGCACCAAGGTCGCCGCGTTCGGCGCGCTGGCCCGGGTGCTCTACGTCGGCTTCGACGGGCTCGGCTGGGAGTTCACGCCGGTGCTCGGCGTCATCGCGGTGCTGACGATGCTGATCGGCGCGATCCTCGCGGTGACCCAGACCGACCTCAAGCGCCTGCTGGCCTACTCGTCCATCGCCAACGCCGGCTACCTGCTGGTCGGTGTGCTGGGCGGCGGCAAGCAGGGCCTGAGCAGCATGCTGTTCTACCTCGTGGCGTACGGCTTCCTCGTGATCGCGGCCTTCGCGATGCTCACGCTGGTCCGTGACGCCGACGGGGAGGCCACGCACCTGGCGCGCTGGGCGGGCCTGGGCAAGCGGTCGCCGCTGTTCGCCGGTGTCTTCACCTTCCTGCTGCTGGGCTTCGCGGGCATCCCGCTGACCAGTGGTTTCGTGGCGAAGTTCGCGGTGTTCGGCGCGGGCATCAACGGCGACCAGACCTGGCTGGTGCTCTTCGGCGTGCTGAGCAGCATCATCCTCGCCTTCCCGTACCTGCGGGTCGTCGTCATGATGTGGCTGAGCGAGCCCGGTGAGACGACCCCGAGCGTCTCCATCCCCGGCATGCTGACCTCGACCGCCCTCATGATCGGCGTCCTGGTCACGCTGGTGCTGGGCGTCTGGCCGAGCCCACTGCTCGACCTGACGACCGACGTGTCCAACTTCATCCGGTAGGTAGGCGTAAATCCGAGGCTCCCCCCACGACCCGTTCACTGGGCATGGGGGGAGCTTCGATCATGTGAGAGCCATGTGGCATCGTGAGGACGTGGTGAGCAGCGTGAACGGTCGTACTGCCCGGAGCACCGGTGTCCGGTTCGAGGACCCTGCCCTGGAAGCCTCGGTGATGGCGCACCTGGCGTCGGTGGAGGACCGCCTGCGCGAGTGCGTCGAGTCCGCGGACCCCTTCGTCAGCGAAGCCGCCAAGCACCTGATGGAGGCCGGCGGCAAGCGGTTCCGGCCGATGCTGGTCGCGGTCTGCGCGCACTTCGGCGACCCCGCCGCGCCCGAACTCGTGGACGCGTCGACGGTGCTGGAGCTGACCCACGTCGCCACGCTCTACCACGACGACGTCATGGACGAGGCGCTGGTGCGTCGCGGCACGCCCAGCGCCAACGCGCGCTGGGGCAACTCGCTGGCCATCCTCGTCGGCGACTTCCTCTTCTCCCGGGCCGCGGAGCTGGCCGCGGGCCTCGGCCCCGACGCGGTGCGCATCCAGGCGCAGACGTTCGCGCAGCTCGTGCACGGCCAGATCGCCGAGACGGTGGGCCCGCGCGACGCCGACCCGGTCGAGCACCACCTGAAGGTGCTCGACGGCAAGACCGCGTCGCTGATGGCGACCTGCGGCACCTTCGGTGGCATGTTCTCCGGCGCGTCCCCCGCGGTCACCGCCGCGCTCACCACGTACTGCGAGACGCTGGGGCTGGCCTTCCAGCTCTCCGACGACCTGCTCGACATCTCCAGCGAGTCGACGGACTCCGGCAAGACGCCCGGCACCGACCTGCGCGAGGGCGTGCCGACGCTGCCCGTGCTCTACGCGCTGGCCTCCGACGACAGCGACCCGGCCGCGGTGCGGCTGCGCCAGATCCTGGCCGACGGCCCGGTCACCGACGACGCGCTGCACGCCGAGGCGCTGGAGCTGCTGCGCGACAGCGTGGCGCTCAAGCGGGCCCGGGAGACCGTGCGGGGTTACGCCGAGCAGGCCCGCGCCCAGTTGCAGGGCCTGCCGCGCAACGCGGCCCGCGAAGCGCTGGAGTCCCTCTGCGACGTCATCGCCGACCGCATCAGCTGAGTTGCCGGCGCCCGCCTCCGGCGGGCGCCGGGTTCGGCCTCTCAGCCTCCCTTACCCTCCGGGCGCTCGCCGCTGCGCGGCTTCCGCGCCTGTCGGGTGCGGTCGGCGGCCGAACCCGGCGGTCGTCGCGGTCAAGGCCGCCGTGGTCGTTGTCGGCGGATTCGCGCATCTCAAGTGTTCGCGACGAACGCCAACCGTCCGGAATGGATCGAAGGATTTCGTTACGTCGGGGCTCTTCACGTCAGGCGTGCATTTGCATATCGTAGGTGCGACTGCATGGAGGTGACGGTGCGAGACTCAGCGGTTCCGCCATCGGACATGGTCAGCAGCGTGGCGCGAGCGCTGCGGGTGCTGGAGGTGGTGGGCGAGTCGCCCACCGGGCTGTCCCCCAAGCAGATCGCACGCCGGTGCGACATCACCATCGCCGCCGCGTACCGGATGCTGCGCACACTTGCTCACCAGGGTTACGTGATGCGCCGCGCCGACGGGGCGTACACGCTGGGCCTGGCGGTCGCCGACCGCTTCCGTGAGCTGGTCAGCGCGATGCGCGGACCCGCCGAGGTCGGCACGGTGCTGCGCCGCGCCAGCGCGGAGATCGGCTACAGCCACTACCTGGGCAGCTTCGTCGACGGGCGGATCGCGATCACGGCCGTGGCCGAGGGCTTCCGCTCGCCGCACGTCGAGGACCTGGTGCCCGGGTTCGACGAGGGCGCGCACGCGACCGCGCTGGGCAAGAACCTGCTCGCGACCCTCGACCAGGCGCAGCGCGAGCGCTACCTCAAGGAGCACGGCATGCGGGCCTTCACCCAGGCCACGCTGCGCTCGCACACGGCGCTCGACGCCGACATCGCGGCGGGCATGCGCCGCGGCATGCAGGTGGAGATCGGGCAGTTCCGCCCAGGGGTGGCCTGCGCGTCGGTGTCCGTGCAGACGGCCGGCGACCTGTCGCAGCGCTTCGTGGTCGCCTGCGCGCTGCCGGCGGTCGACCTGGTCAAGCAGGCGCCGATGATCCGGGAACGGCTGCACGGGACCGCCCGTACCCTCCAGGCGGCCCTCAACGCCCCGCTGACGGCCACACACGGCGCTGCCGCGGCCTGACCCACCCTGGCACCGCTCAGTCGGACAGGAAAAGGCAGAACGGGTGGCCGGCTGGGTCGAGGTAGACGCGGACGTCGTCCTGCGGCTGGAAGCCGGCGAGCGTCGCGCCGGCGGCCACCGCGTGAGCACCGGAGGCCGCCAGGTCGTCCACGGCGATGTCCAGGTGCACCATCATCTGCGGTTCGCCGGGACCCGCCGGCCACACCGGGCGCACGTACACGGACTCGGTCTGGAAAGACAGGCCCGGCCCGCCGCCGGGGCCGCGCAGCTTGACCCAGTTGGGTTCGTCCTGCTCCCGGGTCCAGCCGAGCAGCCGCTCATAGAAGGCGGCCAGCGCCTGCGCGTCGGGCGAGTCCAGCACGATGCCGGACAGCTCCAGCCGGGGCGTGTTCTCGGTCATACCGGGCAGCCTAGACGCCGAACGGCGCCCGCGGCCCGAAGGCCGCGAGCGCCGCTGGTGAGACGTGGGTCAGCTGCCGACGGGGCGGCCGTCGAGCCGCCACACGCCGACGATGCCCGGCTTGGCGTAGTCGCCGTCGGGCCAGGTGCTGGCCGGTGAGTCCATGGACGCGCCGCTGATCTCGCCCGGGTGCTGCGGGGCGACGAACACCGTCTTGTTGTCCACGCTGATGAACGGGCCGCAGGCCTCGGCCCCGCGGGGCACGGTGAGGAACTGCTTGAGGTGGCCGGCCTCCGGACCGCTCAGCGCGGTCGCGAACAGGCCGTCGTTGGACAGCAGCGCGTTGCCGTCGGTGGAGATCCACAGGTTGCCCGCGCCGTCGAACGCCAGGTTGTCCGGGCAGGAGATCGGCGAGACCTTGGTCTTGTCGTACCCCATGAAGTAGGTCGAGGGGTCCGCCGGGTCGCCGCAGACGATCGGGACCGCCCAGGTGAACGTGGTGCCGGTGTGGTCACCGCCGTTCTCGGTGATCTCGAAGATGTGCCCGTGCTTGTTGGCGTTGCGCGGGTTGGCCTCGTCGGCCGGCGCGTTGCGGCCGCCGGTGGTGCCGCGGGCCGTGTTGTTGGTCAGCGCGGCGTAGATCTTGCCGGTGACCGGGTTCGGCTCGACGTCCTCCGGGCGGTCCATCTTGGTCGGGTTGACCAGGTCGGCCGCGAGGCGGGTGTGCACCAGGATCTGCTCGACGGTCCAGCCCGGCACCATCGGCTTGTTGTCCTTGACCAGCGGGATCCAGACGCCGGTGCCGTTGAACGCGCCGTCGCTGGGCAGCTTGCCGGTGCCGTCGATCTCGGCGGCGCTGGTGTAGCCGAGCTGCGCCACGTACAGGTCGCCGGACTCCAGCAGGGACATGTTCTGCTTGCGGGCCCAGTACGAGTTGCCGCGGGTGAACTTCTTGTGCGACACGAACTTGTACATGTAGTCGTGCCGCTCGTCGTCGCCCATGTACGCCACGACGTGCCCGCTGTCGGCCACGATCACGTTCGCGCCCTCGTGCTTGAACCGGCCCAGCGCGGTGTGCTTGCGCGGGGTCGAGCCCGGGTCGAACGGGTCCACCTCGACGATCCAGCCGTGGCGGTTGATCTCGTTCGGGGTCACCGCCAGGTCGAACCGGGCGTCGACCCGGTCCCACTTGCGCGAGCCGCTGGGATAGCGGGCCGTGGTGGAGACGCCGTACCGGGCCAGCGAGGCCTTGGCCTCCTCCGGCGCGCCGTCGCCGCCGACGAAGTACTGGTTCCAGTTCTCCTCGCCGGACAGCACCGTGCCCCACGGGGTCACGCCGCCCGCGCAGTTGTTGAACGTGCCGATGACCTTCCTGCCGGTCGGGTCCGCGGCCGTCTTCAGCAGCGCCGAGCCCGCGGCGGGGCCGGTCACCGCGAAGACCGTGGACAGGCCGGTGATGCGCCGGTTGTACGACCGCCGCCCCTTGCCGACCACGACCCACTGCCCGGTGCGCCCGACCCGCTCCAGCTCGACGACCGACATGCCGTGCGCGGCGATCGTGGCCTGGATCTGGTCGGTGGTCAGCGCGTCCAGCCCGGCGAAACCGGGGAACATCAGCTCTTCGTTGGTGTACTCGTGGTTGCAGACCAGCAGCGCGCGGTCGCCGCCGCGGCCCAGCGGCAGCACCGCGACGAAGTCGTTGTTGTAGCCGAACTGCTTCGACTGGGTGGCCGCGCTCTGCTTCGCCGGGTCGAAGTCCGCCGCGCCGGGCACGACCTCGTCACCCCAGCGGATGATCACGTTGTGGTCGTACCCGTTGGGCACCACCAGGTTGTCGAGCGTGTTCGGGGGGATCGGCGAGAACGTCAGCGCGGTCGGCTTGCCCGTGCGGGTCAGCGTCTCCACCGAGAACTCCTCGGCCGCGGCCGCCTCGCCGGGCTCGGCGAACGCCGGGGACGCGGCGGTGGCACCGGCCACCGCACCGGCGAAGCCGAGCGCGATGGCGCCGGCCGAGCCGGCCTTGAGCATGCCGCGCCGGGACACCTCGGCCTGCACGACGTCGCCGAAGTACTCGTTCGACGACGTGTTCGGGGCGGGGTGGTCACAGGCGTTGCCGCAGCGGTACAGGCAGGTCATGGACGACCGGCTGCCTCCGCTGTGGCCGTCCCCGCCGAGCAGGGGGAGCCGGCGGCGGGATTCGTTCATGGGAGTTGCCTCCATACGTCGGGTCGACAGGTTGTGCCGTCGTCCGGAACGTAGGTAGCCCGGGTGAGCCGCGCTCATCCCATGGATGAACCCCACATGAACACCACCAGGCAGCCGCGCCGCCCCGCCCCGCCCCCGCGCCGCAACTCTTAAAGAGTTGCGGCATAAGCGGAGTCGTGAGGGCGCGACTCTTTAAGAGTTGCGGCAGGTGGGGGCGGGTCAGGCTCGGCTTGCGGCCAGTGGAGCAGCAGCCGACAGGCGGGTACGGCGGGCGTTGCGCAGGCCGTCCCAGGTGAAGACGGCGAGGGCGAGCCAGACCAGGCCGAAGCCGAACAGGCGGGCCGGTGGCATGGGCTCGTGGAAGGCGAACACACCGAGCGCCAACTGCAGCGTCGGGGCGACGTACTGGAGCATGCCGAGGCCGGTGAACGGGATGCGGTTGGCGGCTCCGGCGAACATCAGCAACGGGATCGCCGTGATCACGCCCGCCGCGGCGAGCAGCAGCGTGTGCCCGGTGCTCACCTGGCCGAAGGTCAGGTCGCCGGAGGAGGCGAGCCAGCCCATGGCGGCCAGCGCGGGCAGGGTGAGCACCGCGGACTCGACGAACAGGCCGTCGGCCGGGGGCAGGGCCAGGCGCTTCTTGGTCAGGCCGTACAGGGCGAAGGAGCAGGCCAGGATGAGGGCGATCCACGGCGGGTGGCCGTAGTCGACGGTCAGCACGAGCACCGCGACGGTGCCCACACCCACCGCGACCCACTGTGCGGCGCGCAGCCGCTCGCCGAGGACGACCACGCCGAGCACGATGACCACGAGCGGGTTGATGAAGTAGCCGAGCGACGTCTCCACCACCCGGTCGACGTTCACGCCGTAGATGTAGGTGCCCCAGTTGACGCCGATGAAGATCGCGGCCAACGTGATGCCGCCGACGGTGGCGGGCTTTCGCAGCAGCTCGGCGATCTGCCGCCAGCGGCGCACCACGGTCAGCAGGAGCACCATGAACAACGCCGACCAGGCGATCCGGTGGGCCAGCACTTCGACTGGGCCGGCGGGTTTGAGCAGCTTGAAGTACGCCGGGAAGAAGCCCCACAGGGCGTAGGCGCCGAACCCGTACAGGTAGCCGAGGCGAAGCTGACTCACCTACCAATGGTAAGGGGAGGCCTCGCCTCGGCTCCTGACATGTGAGCCAGGTCGCTCAGCTGGTGAGAAGACTCAGTCCTCGATGAACCAGTTCAGTGCCCAGCTGGTGAGACCGACGACCAGCGCGCCGAGGATGGCGGCGGGCCAGAAGTCGTCGACGTGGAACGGCACGTCCAGCAGGCCCGCGATGAAGCTGGTCAGCATGAACAGCGCGCCGTTCACCACCAGCGCGATCAGGCCGAGGGTGAAGACGTACAGCCCGCAGCCGACCATCTTGACGATCGGGCGGATGAACGCGTTGCAGAGGCCGAAGATGACCGCGATCGCGACGAACGTGCCGATCTTGCCGAGGAGGGTCTCGGCGGTCACGCTGATGCCCGGCACGAGCATGGTCGCCACCCAGACGGCGGCGGCGCTGGCGGCCAGACGGAGGAGGATGCCCATGGTGCGGCATCGTGCCACGATTCGCCCCGGTGCGCACCCCCCGGCCGGGCCGGTCAGCGTCCGTTCTGCTGGGTCGCGTTGATCAGCTGCTGCTCGTAGCCGGTGGTGCTGAGCGCGGCCCAGCGCACCGAACGCCGGTGCACCACGCCGATCATGCCGGGCTGGGCACGCGACAGCCACGACTCCTGGTCGCGGCTGAGCCCCAGCACGGACACCGCGACTGCTGCCTCGGCGGGCTGCAACGGCTGCAGCAGCGCCAGGTCGGCGCGGCCGAGCACGTCCACGTCCACCGGGGACAGGTCGTCGCGCACCACCAGTGTGCTGTGCCACGGGGTGCCCGGCGTGCGGTCGGCGGCGACCGGCCCCGCGTCGACGATGCTGAGCAGTGGGCGCAGCGGGGTGCCGGGCGGCACGTTGACCGGGCCGGGGGCCATGACGGCCAGCGGCGCGCCGGAGCCCAGCCCGCGGCTGAACGGCTCCCACGCCCACGGACGGGTCGTCTGGACCAGCACGTACGCCCCGAGGGCCATCGCGCGCACGGCGACGACCTGGGCGACGGCGACGCCGCCGATCAGGACGACGCGGGTCGCCTCGGGACGGAACAGCCGGAAGGAGACCGGCTCGCTGTGCCGGTTGACGCCGATCATGAGTCCGCTGCCGCCGTACGGCGTGGCCAGCGCGGCGACCGCGGCCGGACGCCGGGCGACGCCGCCACGGCCGCCCGCGCCGAGTTCGGCGGGGCCGGGCCCGGCCAGCGGGAGGGTGGCGGTCAGGCCGTCGAACTGCTGGCCGTCCAGGCGGCGGGCCTGGGCGTGCTCGGTGGCCAGCAGCTGGCGCAGGGCCGTGCCGGCGTTGCCGAGGGAGGTGTGGTCGGGCGCGGTGAGCCGCACGGTCAGCTCGGCCTGCAGGGTGGCGCCGCCGTCGGCCCAGGGGCCCGCGGTCAGCGACACCGAGACCGTCGTGGCGGGCAGCCGCAGCAGGCGCGGCAGCAGCGCGTGGGCGGGGTCGGGGTGCGGCGCCGGCCAGCGCTCCACGGCGTACGAGCTGGCGTAGAGCCCGCCGATGTGCAGCGCGGACCAGCCCTCCTGCGCGGCGGTGGTCCCGTCGTGCCCGGCCGCCTCGGCGAGCGCGCGCAGCGCCGCGACGTCGCCGAGCAGCCGGTGCGGCACGTCGCCCAGCTTCGCGCGCACCTTGCGTACCGCGCCGGTGAGCGCACGTTCCAGGTCGGCCTCCGTCCAGCCTTCGGCCCGGTGCACGCGCACCACCAGCAGGGCGCGCTCGTTTGCCAGCAGGCGTCCGCTGGACAGCTGGCGGTAGGACGAGGCCGCGGGCGACGAGCCGTTGGCGGCGTTGGCGTGCAGCAGCAGTTGCAGCCGCACCGGCGGGGTGTCGGCTGCGGGGGCGGGCAGCAGCGTGGCGGGCGAGGGCAGCGGGTGCCAGGCGCGGGCCGGCATCACCGCCTGGTCGCCGAGTTCCAGCAGCACGCAGGTGCCCAGGGCGTCGGTGAGCGCGGCGCAGGACACGCCTTCGATGTCCAGCATGGACAGGCGGCTGCCGGGCGCGGCGGCGGCGAGCAGCTCGGCCGGGTCACCGGTCGGCTCGATGCGCCGGCGGCGGTCGCGGTAGCGCAGGTAGACGGCGGTCCACTCGGACAGCCAACGCCCGCGCCAGCGGCCCCAGGCCAGCACCACGAGCGCGGCGGCCACGGGCACGGCGGGCAGCAGGAAGCCGGCGCCCGCCTGCGCGGCGGCCACCAGCAGCACCAGTGCCAGCTGCACGGCGACGATCTGGCCGCTGCCGAGCCCGAGGAACCGCCTGGCGGGCCGCGGGTGCGCGGCCGGTGCGGCCCCCTCGTCGATGGTGCGTGCCGTCGGCCCGGTCACCGTGTCGACCGTCATCGCGATAGCCTCCCCTAGGCTCCAGCTAGTGGCGGCCCTCGCGGTCCGCCCGGCGGCGGATCGCCGCGGACATCCACCGGCTGTACCGCCGCACTTCGCCCGGCTCATGGTAGAGCCGCAGGCTGACCCGTGGGGAGGGCCCATGCCGTCGAGACAGGACCAACTGCACTCGTACCAGTTCACGGTGCAGCGAGTGGTCTCGGCGCTGGTGATGCGCGACACCGATCCGGCGCAGGCGCCGTTTCGCCGCGCGGCCGGCGCGACGCTCGCCAGCATCCTGCTGGCCGTGGTCATCGCGGCCGGATACGGGGTGTACGGCGTGTTCAGCAACCGTGGCGACACCGGCTGGAAGGCCGACGGCACGGTCATCATCGAGGACGGCTCCGGCGCGCACTTCGTGTACCGCAACGGAAAGCTGCACCCGGCGCTGAACCTGACCTCGGCGCTGCTGGCCTCCGGCGCGACGTCGCCGAAGCTGGTGACGGTGGCCAAGAAGTCGCTTGTGGACGTGCCGCGCGGGCTCACCGTCGGGGTGGTGGACCTGCCGGACTCGCTGCCCGACCCGGGCGCCCTGCTCGGGCTGCCCTGGTCGATCTGCTCGGCGACCGAGGCCGGCAAGCCGGCGTCGGTGCTGGTGGTGGGTGACAGCGTGCAGGCCGGCAAGGGCCGGGTGATGGGCGGCGACGACGCGCTGTTCGTGCGCGCCGGTGACCAGATCTACCTGCTGTGGCACGGCCGGCTCTACAACGCCGACGCCGACGAGTTCGCGGACCTGGCCGGCGGCGCGCAGCCGATGGCCGTGCCGGCCGCGTTCGTCAACGGCATGCCCCAGGGCCAGCCGCTGGACGAGCCGCGAGTCGGCTCGCCGGGTGCGCGCTCGACCGTCAAGAACCTCAAGAACGGCCAGGTCATCAAGATCAAGGGCCTGGACGGCAAGTCGCACCAGTACGCGGTGGTCCGCGCGGACGGCCTGGCGATGATCACCCCGGTGCAGGCCGCGCTGCTGCTCGGCCGGTATCGGCAGAAGCACGACATCGGCCGGGAGATCGAGATCGACCAGACCGAGCTCGCCGAGTACGACAACTCGCCCGCCAGCCTGGTCCCGGACGCCAACGACCCGCGGCAGCCACCGGCGAACATGCCGACCATCGCCTCCTACGGCCAGGGCGCGCTGTGCGCGGTGACCCGCGACGACTCGAACGCCCCCGAGGTGCGCGTGGAGGTGCCGCTGGACCTGACCGGGCGCATCGCGACCGTGGCCCGCAGCGCCGAGGGCGGCGCGTACGCCGACTACGTGCTCGTGCCCTCCGGCCGGGGCGCCATCGTTGCCGCGGGCACCACGCTGAGCCTGGTCACCGACCAGGGCGTGCGCTACGACGCGGCCCGTCCCGACGTGCTGCCGATGCTCGGCTACTCCGACCCGGTGCCGCTGCGGCTGCCGTCGTCGCTCGTCGACCTGCTGCCCCCGGGGCCGGGTCTGGACCCGCAGACCGCGTCGGCCCAGCTGGCGCTCGGCTGAGCCGCGACGGGGTTATCCACAGGCGAGGGCTCCGGGCTGGCACGAGTCGACGCGGGACGCTACCGTCACCGAGACAGGCGCACCGCCGCCAATGCTCCGCATAGGACGGTGGATGCGTAACTGCACAAAGGGAATGGGGTGACGTACGACAATGGCGGAAACCGCCTCCGAAGCTGCGATCATGGCCTCGACCGCAGGCAAGTTCGACTCGGCCAACGACGACCTGCAGACCATGCTCAGCAGCCTGTTGAGCGAGCTGGAGATGCTGCAGACCAGTTGGGTTGGCCGGGCCGGCAGCTCCTTCGAGCAGGTCAAGATTGCCTGGTCGCAGGACCAGAAGGCACTGCACCAGGCGCTCGCTGAGACGTCGAAAGCGATCCGCACGGCCGGCCAGGAGTACAGCCGCGCCGACGAGGAGCAGGCAGGCCGGGTGGCCTCCAAGAACACCGGCGGCGTCTCGCTGAACCTGTAGCGCGGCAAATCACGGACCGAAAGGGGGAGGACCGATATGAGCAACGGCGACAGGCTCGTCGTCAATTTCGCCTCGCTGCATGAGGCGAGCGGGCACATTCAGAAAGCGCTGGGCAAGCTGGAGACCACGCTGAGCCAGCTGGAAAGCGACGCCGGGCCGATGGTGTCCTCGTGGAGCGGCGCCGCGCAGACGGCGTACCACGAGCGTCAGGCCAAGTGGCGTAAGGCCGCGGACGAGCTGTCCGCGATGCTGCGTGACATCAAGGGCGCGGTCGACGAGGCCGCCGTCCAGTTCAAGGACGCCGAGGACCGCAACACCCGGCTGTTCCACTGACCACGTCGCCGTGGCCCGGGGCGGGCGGCTTCCGCTGCCCCGGGCTGCGCGCGTAGCCGCTCAGGCCGCCGTGCCGGCCGGACGGAACCGGTCCAGGACGTCGCGGGTGATCGCGACGACCCGTGCGGCGTCCTCGGCCGACAGCCGGTTCTGCGCCGCGGCGAGCGCCTGCTTGGAGTCCATCGGGCGGAACGCCGTCTTCGACGTGCCCGAGCGCACGAAGCCGCGCTGGGAGTCCTGTTCCCCGGCCGTGGTCGCCGCGACGACCTGCGCGCGGGCCTGCTCGTCGAAGTTGAGCCCGAAGTGCGCGTACAGCGCCCCGAACTCCTCCTCCGGCCGCATCGCGAAGTCCTCGTAGCGGCGCACGAGCACGCCCGGCACGTGCCGGTGCACCCGGTCGACCACGTCGTAGACGACCCGCCACAGCAGCGCCGTGGTGTGGATCTCGTCCTCCTTGGCGGCGGCCTCACGCAGCTCGTCCACGTGGTCGGCGAGCAGGTCCCGGGTGAGCAGCGGCTGGCCCAGCAGCTCGTCGAGGCTGATGTGCCAGCCCAGCTTGCGGTAGCTGCCCACCAGCGACACCGGGTCGCGCACCAGCACGACCGAGCGCACCCCGAACTTCTCCGCCAGCCACGGCACCGCCATCAGGGCGTACGGGTCGTCGAGCATCGCGCGCCGGCCGCGCAGGCGACCGGTGGCGAACGCGGTCGCGTACTTCACCATCCGGGCGATGTCGTAGGGCGCGTGGTTGCGGCGCAGCTCGCGGCCGACGCCGTAGCGCAGGGCCAGGGTGCGGCGGAACGCGCGCAGCCAGACGTCCTCGTTGTCGGCGCAGATGTACTGGAAGCGATGCGTGACGTCGGCGTCGAGCACGCCCGGCGAGCGGCCCGGAGGGTGGCGCACGTTGAGCGGCTCGTTGACGTACACGACCTGCCGCCCGGCCTCCACCATCTTGCCCACCCAGCTCGTCCCGCTCCGGGGTAGCCCGGTGACCAGCAGTCCCGGCTGGGTCGCGCTCATCTGCTCTCCTTCGAAAACGGCAAACCGGTGACATGGCTGTCCCCCGGACATGATGGCCGCCGTCGCCGCCCGGCGGATCCTCCGTCGAGTCGGCAGTCGGCGACGCTCGGGCCCGACGTGGGCAAATGAGCCCCGAATGTCATGCTTCCGTCAGCTCCCGGCCGCTCGCCAGCGACGGCGGATGCCGTTGGGCAGCGCCACGGCCAGCGCGAGCACCAGGCCCGCCAGGATGACGCCGAGGCCCGCCAGCCACAGCGCCTGCGAGCGCTGCCGGTCGGCCCGGTCGGCCGCGGCCTCGGCGGCCGGGTCGGCGGGCCGGGGCGCCAGCGCGGCGGGGGTGACCCGGGCTGCGCCGTCGAGCACGTCGGTCACCGCCCGGACCGGGTTGAGGATGCCCGCGCCGTAGTCGTCGCTGTGCCGCCCACCGGGTGCCGGGTCGGCCGTGGCCAGCAGCCGCCGCCGCACCTGGGACTCGGTGAGCTTCGGGTACGCCTGGCGGATCAGGGCGGCGGTCGCGGCCACCATCGGGGCCGCGAAACTCGTGCCGCTCTCCTTGCCGTGTCCGCGGGTCGGGCGGGCCACGGTCACCTGGTCACCGGGGGCGACCAGGTCCACGTACGGCCCCGTCTGGGAGGCCCCCAGCCGCTGCCCCGCCTCGTCGATCGCGCCGACCCCGAGCACGTCGTCCCAGGAGGCGGGGTACGGCGTCGGATTGCCCTTCTGCTTGGCGTTGCCGACCGCGGCGATGACGACCACGTCTTTCGCGATGGCTTCGCGGATGGCGTCGTGGAGTTCGTCCAGCTTGTTCGCGGGGGTGTCGCTGTAGCTCAGCGAAAGGTTGATCACGCGGGCCTTCTTGGTCACCGCGTACCGGATCGCGGCGGCCATGTCCTTCACGTCGGCCTGGCGGGCGTTGCTCGAGTTCTCCTGCCCCCCGAGCGCCTCGCTCACCCGGAACGGCAGAATCTGCACGCCCGGGGCGATGCCGCGGAACTCCACCCCGGCCAGCGGCTTCGCGGCGATGACGCTGGCCACGCCGGTGCCGTGGCCGACGCAGTCCTGCCGCCCGTCCGTGCCCCCGCCGGACAGCTTGTCCTGGCCCGCCAGGACGTGCCCGCGCAGCTGCGGGTGGTCCTTGTCGACGCCTGAGTCGAGCACCGCCACGATCACGCCCGACCCGTCGATGCCGCTGGGCAGCGCGGACAGGTCCCAGCGCTGCTGCGGCCACGGCTTGGCCGGGATCACCGCGCTCGGCGCGAGCGGGCCGCTCGGGCAGGGGGCCGCGGTGGCGGGCGCTGTCGCGATGCCGACGACGGCGAACGTCGCCGCCACGCTGAACGCCACCGTGCGGGCCGCGAAGGCGACCTTCGGCCGGCTGCGGTACATATGTCGCCTCCCCAGGCCTGGTGTGGAGTCGACCGCCGCGGGCGGGCGGATACCCGCGTGGCTGAACCCCGGCGCAGATGTTACTGGAACGAGCCGACCTAGACTGCTGGTTGCGACACGCCTACGGCGCGCAAGGTAAGTTGTGACTCAGTACTCTCGCGGCAGCCAGGAGGTGAGCGCGTGATGGGTTGGGAGCCGGCCACCGATACCGAGATCGCGCTGCGTGACGCCCTGCGCGCCGGGGATCAGGAACTCTACTTCCGCATCCTCGGCCGTTCGGAACTGCTGCTGCCGGTCGCCGGTGACGCCGCATCCGCGCGCGGTCCCGCAGGCTGGGGCACCTGGACCGCGGAGAACCGCACCCACGTGCTCGCCTTCACCTCGTCCGCCGCGCTGCGGGCCTGTCTGGCCGAGCACGCCGGACCCGCGCGGCGCGTCCCGTTCCAGGAGCTGGCCACGTCGTGGCCCAACCACGAGTGGTGGCTGGCCGTGGACCCGGGTCTGCCGATCGAGGGATACCTGCCGGCCTGGTTCGTCACCCAGATGGTCCGTGGTGACGTGCGGATTCCCGGCGCGCCCGCGGTCGCCCGCGGCCGGCTCGAACGGCTGGAGGCGCTCGAACGCGCCAAGGCCGCCCGGACCGCGCCGCCGCCGATGCAGCCCCGCGGGCCGCAGCAGCCGCAGCCGGCGTACGCCGCACACCCCGACGAGGAGCTGATCCTCGACGCCGAGGTGATCGACGTCGAGGAGGTGCGCCCGGTCGCCGCGCCGAGGGTGCACACGCCACTGGCGATCGAGTCGCCGGTGACGGTTCCGCAGCCGCCCGAGCCACGGCCCACCGTGCCGGCGGCGCAGCCCGGCGGCCGGTTCTTCCCCGCCGACCCCGCCTTCTCCGCCGAGCCGGTCTCGCCCGCCGCCGCGCACACCTTCGTCTCGCCGGCCACCGTGCCGCCGCCGGGCATGGTGCCCGCGGCCGCACCGCCCGCACCGGCGGTGCCGGCGGCTGCGGTGCCGCCCGTGCCGGTTCCGGCTGCCGCGCCGCCGCCGGTCCCGGCCGCCGCGACCCCGTCCGCGGCCGAGCCCGCCGGACCTCCGCCCGCGGTGCGGCGCGTCGAGGGGTCGCTGTTCGAACCCGTCTCCGCTGCTCCGGCCGCTGCATACCCGCCCGCAGCCGAGGTGCCTTCGCCCGGCGCGCGTCCTGGCTCCGGGTCGCTGTTCGAGCCGGTGTCCACCGCATCCGCGCATCAGCCCGTCACCGCGCCGCCCGCGAGCGGACCGGCCGCGTCCACGCCCGGCACGGGCTCGCTGTTCGAGCCGGTGTCGTCGGCGGTCCCCGCAACCGACGCCACCGTGGCCGCCACGCCCGCGCCGGGCGCCGGGTCGCTGTTCGAGCCCGTCTCCGCCGCCGTGACGGTGCCCGAGGTCCCCGTGCCGCCGGTCCGGGAACCGGGTCCGCGCCACGAGCGGCCCGCCGGACCCGAGGACGACTTCACCCCGTCGAACTCCGTCGAGGAGCAGCTGCTCGAAGCGGCCGACGCGGGCAACACCGACGCCTTCCTGTCCACCCTGCTGCTCGCCACGGTGCTGCTGCCCGTGCCGGGCGGGCCCGGCGCGCCCCGGCCCGGTGAACCCGGTTTCACGTGGCAGCCGCGCGACATCGGCGGTGAGCCGCACATCGTCAGCTACACGTCCACGCAGACCATGCCCGAACCGGTCGAGTCGGTTCCGGTGCGCTTCGTGAAGCTCATCGCGACCTGGCCCGATCCGGCCTGGTCGTTCGCGGTGAACCCGGGCACCGCGGTCGGCGCCAGCCTGCCCGGCGACCAGCTGCTGGAACTCGCCCGCTGGGCGGCCGAGATGGGCCTCGGCGGCGACGAGAGCGAACCCGCCGTGACCACGCCGACGGCGGGCTCCGCGCCACCGCCCGCCCGGCGCGATCCCGAGATCACCGAGATGCAGAAGGTGATCGCCCCCAGCCAGATCGGCTACTACCTCGACCGCGGCTACGACCGGGTCTCCGGATTCGTGCACCGCGCCCGCGAGGTCGGCCACCTGCGCGGCGCGCAGGCCCTGCGCAGCGCGCTCGGCCTGACCTGGACGGGCTCGCCGTTCTCCGCCGACGACAAGGAGATCTACGTGCTGCGCTGGCCGGCCTACCGGCCCAGCCTGTACCGGATCCCGTACGGCGGGCAGCACGAGGCGGCGATGAAGGCCATGGAGGGCTGGGTCATCGAACGCGCCCCGTTCCGCGGCAACGGCTTCGCACCCGGGGAGAGCACCGAGATCATCGCCGAGTTCAAGGTGGACAGCGCCCGGCTGCCGCACGGTGCTCGCCTGCTGCGCGTGGACGCCGAGGGCAAAGAGGAGATGGTCGCGGTGCTCGACGCCGACGGGCCGCGCTGGCTGCGCACCGACGGGGGCGAAGAGTGATGCGTGACGGCTACATCGCCCGCTACCTGGGACGTGAGTACGAGGCCAGCCCCGACGGCGACACCGTGCGGCTGTACCGCCCCGAGCCCGCCGAGGGCTTCGAGGAGGTCCGGCCGGGCCGGTTCGTGCGGGTGGTGGCCGCGGCCGAGATCGACGACCTGGCGTACGTGCGCAGCACCTGCACCTGGCGCGGCCAGCCCTTCATCGTGCTGGCCGAGCACGACGCCTGGCTGCGCGTCGAGTACACCGGCGGCAAGGCCCCCGTCGCCGCCGAACTGGGCCTCGAAGAGTTCGACTACGGCGTCTACCAGGGCTGGGCCCCCAAACAAGACGTCACCGACCTCCGCGAATCCCGCCTCTGACCCCACCCCGGTTCGCAACTCTTAAAGAGTTGCGGCCAAACCCGGCCTCGGATGGCGCAACTCTTTAAGAGTTGCGCCAGGAGGAGCGGCGGTGGGGCGGGTTACTTGGTCCAGCGGATGATTTCGCCGGAGACCAGGTCGGGGCGTTCCAGGTGGGGGAAGTGGCCGGTGTCGTCGAGGAGGCGCCATTCGTAGTCGGCGAGGACGTAGCGGCCGGAGCCCTGGGCGGTGGCGGGCAGGGTGATCGGGTCGAGGGCGCCCTGGAGCTGCAGGGTGGGCGAGATGATCGGCTGGCGGACGGCGCGCAGGAAGCGGTAGCCGTGCAGGCGCAGCGTGGACCGGAACGCCCAGCGGTACGCCTCCATCGCGCAGAACGCTGCCTGCGGGATGCGCATCGCCTCGCGGCAGCGGCGCTCGTACTCCGCGTAGTCGGCGGTCTGCCGGAACGCCGGTGCCGTCCAGTCGCGCATCAGCCCGCCGGCCAGGGCGGCGTCGTCACGGGTCAGCACGTGCTCGTACCGGGGCAGCTGGAAGCGCAGCAGGTCGCGCCCGGCCCGGCGCTGCGCGGCGTTGGCGACCAGCGCCGAGCGCAGCCGGAGCGGGTGCGCCGCGCCGAGCACCACGAGCCGGTTCACCAGCCGGGGGTGCAGCGCCGCCGCGGACCAGCCGATCAGGCCGCCGGCACCCGCGCCCACGACGGTGGCGTTGCGCTCGCCGAGCGCGCGGATCAGGCCGACCACGTCCGCGGCGAGCGTGAAGCCGTCGTACCCCCGCGGTGGCTTGTCGCTCGCGCCGTAACCGCGCAGGTCCACCGCGACCGCCCGCAGGCCCGCGTCCGCGAGCAGCGGCAGCTGCCGGTGCCAGGCCCACCAGAACTCGGGGAAGCCGTGCAGGAGCACCACCAGCGGCCCGGTGCCCTGCTCCACGACGTGGAACCGGCTGCCGTTGGCGTTGACGAACCGGTGCGTCCACGGACCCTCGTCCAGGACACATGACTCGTCCACAGCCCGTTCATTCATGCCTTCGCCTCGCTGCGCTCGGCAAAGGCATGGCCGCTGAGCCCGCTGATTCGTTCGCTCCGCTCACTCATGAGTGCAGGCTAGCGTGTGCGCACCCGGACCTGTCTGCGCAGCAGGGCCGCGGCCAGCAGTGATGCGATCAAGGAGCCGAGCAGCACCGCGCCTTTGACCCTGGCCTGCTGCTCTCCGTAGTCGAAGGCCAGCTCCGCGATGAGCAGGCTGACCGTGAAGCCGCAGCCGGTGACGACCGCGACGGCGGTCAGGTCGCGCCAGTCGAGCGCCTCGGGCAGCTCGGCGAGCTTCGAGCGCACCGCCACGGCCGCGCCGGCCAGCACGCCGACCGTCTTGCCGACGACGAGGCCGATCAGCACGCCGAGCGAGGCGCGGTCGGTGAAGATCGCGCCGAGCGCTCCGGCGCTGATCGCGATGCCGGCGGAGAAGAAGGCGAACAGCGGCACGCAGATCCCGGCGGAGATCGGCTGAAGCCGGTGTTCCAGCGCCTGGGCGGGCGATTCGTGCTCCCCGGGATCGGGCTTGACCCGGGTGAGCAGGCCGACGGCGACGCCCGCGATGGTGGCGTGCACCCCCGAGGCGTGCACCAGCGCCCAGGCGGCCAGCGCCAGCGGCACGTACAGCCACCAGCCGCGGAACCGGAACTGCTGGAGCAGGGCGTACACCACCAGCACCGCGGCCGCGCCGAGCAGCGGCAGGAAGGCCACGTGCGCGGTGAAGACCAGGGCGATCAGCAGGATGGCCCCGAGGTCGTCGACGATCGCCAGGGACAGCAGGAAGACCCGCAGGCTGGGTGGCAGGTCCCGGGCGCAGATGGCGAGCACGGCCAGCGCGAAGGCGATGTCGGTGGCGATCGGCACGGCCCAGGCGTCGGCCCCGCCGGGCGCGCCGAACGCGATGAGGAAGCAGAGCAGCGCGGGCACGACCATGCCGCCGATCGCGCCGGCGATGGGCAGCGCGGCCTGCCGGAAGTTGCGCAGCTCGCCGACGACGAGCTCGCGTTTGAGTTCCAGCCCGGCGACCACGAAGAAGACGGTGAGCAGGCCGTCCTGGGCCCATTGCGCGACCGACAGGTTCAGGTGCAGCGACTGCGGCCCGAAGGTGTAGGCGCTGAGCCGCTGGTAGGCGTCGGCCAGCGGCGAGTTCGCGATGATCAGGGCCAGCGCGGTGGCCCCGAGCAGCACCAGGCCGCCGATCTGCTCGGTGCGCAGGAAACGCACCACCTCGGCGGCGGCGCTGCGGGCGGCCTGGGCACGACGGCGCTGCATCCGCTTCACGCGCGGGCTGGACTTCGGCCGTGTCCGGCTGTCTCCCATGATCCGGATACTACGGTTCCCACCAGGTACGCACCGGAAGGTTGGCCGCGAAGGAGCCGCCGGTGCACCGGGACCGGCGGCTTTCACGCTGGCGCGCCGGGCGGCGGGTGCGGCAGAGTGGCCGGGCATGAACACCCCCTTGACCGTGGTCGACGTCAGCGGCACCCCCGAGGAGATGGGCACGGCGTACGGCCGGGCCGCCGCCGAACTGATCAACCTGAACGTGTCGGCCTACCTCGACCGGTTCTCCCGGGCCGCCGGGCTGGACCTGGCAGCGGTGACCGCGCAGGGCGCGGCGTTCCGCGCGACGACGCTGGGCCACTTCCCCCGCCTCGCGGCGATGCTCGACGGGGTCGCCCGGGGCGCGGCCGTCGCCGCCGAGCTGATCTACGCGATCAACGCCCGCTCCGAGCTGCTCTACGGCGCGCCGGCCTGCGGCTCACCCGGAGCGTCCGGGACCGCAGGCGGTGACCGGGGGGAGTGCACCAGCCTGGGCGTGCTCGGGCCGCGCAGTGCAGGCGGGCGCACCCTGCTCGCGCAGAACTGGGACTGGCACCCGGGACACCGGGACGTCAATCTCCTGCTGATCACCCGGGACGAGCGCGGTCACGAGGTGATCACCCTGACCGAGGCGGGCATGCTCGCCAAGACGGGGCTCAACTCGGCCGGGGTCGGGGTGTGTGTCAACCTGCTCGGCTGCGACCGGGACGGCCGGCCCGGCGGGGTGCCGTACCACGTGCTGCTGCGGTCGGTGCTGGAGGCGGACTCCCTGTCGTGGGCGATCCGCAACGCGATGCGGGCACCGCGGTCGGCCTCCATCAACCTGCTGATCGGCCAGGCGTATCCAGGCGGCGGCGAGCTGATCGACCTGGAGTTGGCACCGGGCGATGCGGGATGGCTGCACCCGGTGGACGGGGTGCTGGCGCACGCCAACCACTTCGAGACGGTCCTGCCGGTGTACGACACGATCAAGGACTGGGGCGGTTCGTCGCTGTTCCGCTCGGCGCGGGCCCGCCGGCTGCTGGAAGCGGTGCCGAACCCGCTGACTCCGGCCGATCTGCGGGCGGTGCTGCAGGACCACCACAGCCATCCGGTGGCCATCTGTCGCCATGCCGACGAGCGGGATGCCGAGGACGATCGCTCGGAGACGATCTGGACCGTTTTCATGGATTTGGATGACCGGTTCATCCGTCTTGTTCCCGGACCGCCCTGTACGGGCGGAGAGGGCATCACTTACTCCCTCTGATGTGGACGGCGGAATATCCCGTGGCGCAGGGTGATGACATCGACTTGCACATATGCAAGGCTGCTTTCACATATTGACGAACCCGGGCCCCCTGGCTCACCCCTGCCCGGCGCTGCCTGGATTCGTCTCCGCCAAGGGAGGGAGGACCCTTTGCGAATCCACAGAATCGGCAGCGCGGTCGGGATCGCGGCAGCGCTGGTGGCCGGCAGCCTCGCGGCAGCACCCGCGAACGGCGCACCGCAGCCGGCCGCCCGTGTCACCGAGCCGGCCGCTGTCAGCCGGGCGGACAACCTGCCCAACCCGCTGAACAAGCAGCGGCAGGAGACCCTGAAGCAGGCCATCGCCGACGTGGTGTCGGGCAAGGCCAAGCCGGTGCAGCGCAACGGCTCCGAGGTCGTGCAGGTCGGCAAGGGCAAGTGGGCCGAGCTGAAGAAGAAGGCCGACAAGGTCGATCCGATCCTCACCATCCTGGTGGAGTTTGGCGACCAGGTCGGGCCGGACGGCACGGCCGGCACGCCCGGCCCGCTGCGCAACATGATCCCGCAGCCCGACCGGGCCAACGACAACTCCACGTACTGGGCGCCGGACTTCAATCGGGCCCACTTCGAGAAGATGATCAATGGTCCCGGCGAGTCGATGGCCGACTTCTACTACAAGCAGTCCGGCGGCAAGTACTCGGTCAAGGGCGACGTCACCGACTGGGTGAAGGTGCCCTACAACGAGGCCCGGTACGGCTACAACTGGGGCGACGTGCCGAACCCCAACGGCTACGACGACACCGACACGGCCTGGCCGTTCATCGAGGACACCCTCACCGCCTGGTACGACTCGCAGCGTGCGGCCGGCAAGTCGAGCGCCGACATCGCCGCCTACCTGTCCAAGTTCGACGTCTGGGACCGGTACGACCACGACGAGGACGGCAACTTCAACGAGCCGGACGGCTACATCGACCACTTCCAGGCGATCCACGCCGGGGAGGGCGAAGAGGCCGGGGGCGGCGCGCAGGGGCCCGACGCCATCTGGTCGCACCGCTGGTACGTGAACCAGACCGAGGAGGGCGCCACCGGCCCGGCGAACAACAAGCTGGGCGGCGCCCCGATCGGCGACACGGGCTTCTGGGTCGGCGACTACACCACCGAGCCGGAGAACGGCGGCCTCGGCGTCTTCGTCCACGAGTACGGCCACGACCTGGGCCTGCCGGACCTGTACGACACGAACGGCGGCGACAACGGCACCGGCTTCTGGACCGTCATGTCGGGCGGCTCCTGGCTCAACAAGGGTCTGGACAGCATCGGCACCTCGCCGGGCTACATGGGCCCGTGGGAGAAGCTGTTCCTCGGCTGGCTGGACTACAAGGTCGTCGAGGACGGCAAGACCAAGCTGGTCTCGCTCGGTTCGGCGGCGACCCCGGAGGGCCTGCCGCAGGCGGTCCTCGTGCCGCTGCCCGACCAGACGGCGACCACGCAGTGGAACACCCCGTTCGGCGGCAGCTGGGAGTGGTGGACCGGCAGTGGTGACGACCTGCGCAACACGCTGCGCCGCAAGCTCGACCTGACCGGGGCGACCACGGCCGCGCTGACGGCGAAGGCGGAGTACGACATCGAGCAGGGCTACGACTGGCTCTACGGCGAGATCAGCGCCGACAACGGCGCGAGCTGGCAGAAGATCAAGTCTCCCGGCCTCGGCGGCACCAGCGCGTGGACCGACCTGAGCTACGACCTCACGCCGTGGCTCGGCAAGGTGGTCGACTTCCGGTTCCGTTACCAGACCGACGGCGGCGTCGCCGGCAAGGGCGCCTTCCTGGACGACATCAAGCTGGTCACCGACGGCCCGAACGGGTTCGTCGACGATGTCGAGGCCGGCGAGGGCGCGTGGACGGCGAAGGGCTTCCTGCGCATCAACGGCAGCCACACCGCCGTCTACCCGCGCTACTACCTGGCCGAATACCGCACGTACACCGGTTACGACAAGAACCTCAAGACCGGTCCCTACCAGTTCGGCTGGGCCAACACGAAGCCCGACTGGGTCGAGCGGTTCCCGTTCCAGGACGGCCTGCTGGTCTGGTACGTGAACTACCGCTACGGCAACAACAACACCTCGGGCACGGACCGAGCGGGCACCGGCCTGGTGCTCCCGGTCGACGCCCGTCCCACGCCGGTCTCGTGGCCGGGCGTGACCTGCGGCGGCGGCGGCAACCCGGACGGCCTGTGCAAGCTGACCAACCGCCGGCAGCCGTGGGATGCCGTGTTCGGCCTGCAGAAGACCGACGCGGTGACGTTCCACCGCAACGGCGTGCCGGTGACGGTGCCGGCGAGCAACGGCATCCCGACGTTCGACGACTCCGACCCGAACCGCTACTGGTCGGCGTCGAACCCGTGGGGCTCGGTCAAGGTGGCCGGCAACGGTGTCAAGATCTCGGTCTGGCTGGAGCTCACCGGTCCCGCACCGGTGATGCTGCTCCAGGTCAAGAACTGACCCATCGCGTATAGCCGAAGGGGCCCATCCGTTGGGGTGGGCCCCTTTTCTGTGCGCGTGTCGTTACCGATTGTTTATCGAACCGGACAGTCGCCTCACCCGCACCCTCCTATTGTATGGAAATAATTCAATTCCACGGGGAGGAAACACGTGAAACGACTGCGAAGTCGTGGGCTGCTCGCTGCCCTCACACTGGTCGTCGCGGCGGTCGGCACCGCCGTTTTCCCGGCACAGGCGGCGCACGCCGTGCCACCCGCCGATCACACGGTCTACTGGAACCAGGTGCTGCTGCGCGCCTACCGCACGGTCGGCGGCGCACCCGGCCCGCTGGCCCGCGCGGGAGCGATGATGCACGCGGCCATGTGGGACGCCGCCAACTCGGCGAGCTGCCGCCTGGGGCTGACCGCCAACCCGGTGCTGGACACCTGCCTCGGCAAGAAGTACCTCATCAACGTCACCACGGTGAAGTACGCCGGGGCGAGCGCGCCCGTTTTGAGCACCGCGATCGACTACGCGGCGGTGAACGTGCTGCGCAACCTGTACCCGTCGCTGAACTTCGACGCCGACCTGGCGACCGCGCAGGAGGGTGTCGGCACGAGCAACAACCAGAAGGAGGCCGTGTACATCGGCCAGCAGGCCGCCTTGGCGATGAAGAACGCGCGGACCGGCGACGGCTCCACGGACACCACGCCGTACACCGAGGGCACCGTGCCGGGCGCGTGGCGCAACACCGGGTCCGGCTCGGCCGCGACGCCGAACTGGGGCGCGATCACGCCGTTCAGCCTGACCTCCGGGTCGCAGTTCCGGCCGCAGCTGCCGCTCGGCTACGCGAGCTACTCGACGCTGCTGGCCAGCGCCGGATACGCGGCGCAGGTCAACGAGATCAAGAGCTTCGGCTCGGCGACGTCCACGACCCGCACCGCGGACCAGACGCAGCTCGCCTGGTTCTGGGCCAACGACCTCGACGGCACCTACAAGCCGCCGGGCCAGCTGTTCGCGCACACCGCGATCCTGGCGCAGCAGCGCGGGCTCGGCCAGACCGAGACGGTGCGGCTGTTCGCGCTGGTCGCGATCGCGATGGCCGACGCGGGCGTGGCGTCCTGGGACGCGAAGTACCGTACGGCGATCGACCTGTGGCGGCCGGAGTCGGCGGTGCGCCTGGCCGACACCGACGGTAACGCCGCGACCGTGGCGGACCCGGCGTGGCAGCCGCTTTCCGCGACCGCGAGCGGGGCGCACTTCAGCCCGCCGTTCCCGGCGTACATCTCCGGTCACGCGACGTTTGCCGGGGCCTGGGCGGGTGTCATGCAGGCCTACCTCGGCACCGACGCGGTCACCTGGACGGCGACCACGGAGGACCCGCACGCGGTGGGCGTGGTCCGCACGTTCACCAGCATCTCGGCGGCCGCCACGGAGAACGCGCTCAGCCGGATCTACCTGGGCGTGCACTACCGGTTCGACGCCGACTTCGGGCTGGCGACCGGGGACAGCGTGGCCGACCACGTGTTCGCGCACGAGCTCACCCAGTGGCAGGAGCACGGCCTGTACTCCGACATGTCCGCCTGCCACGGCGCTGGCGCCGCGCTGGTGTCGGCGGGCGCCTACGAGGAGTACATGTGCTTGGAGGCCGCCAATGAGACGGCGTTGCTGAACGTGCGCTGACGGCCGACGCAGAAGGGGCCACCGGCGTGATGCCGGTGGCCCCTTTTTGTTCAGTGTTGCCGGATCAGCCGTTCGCCGCCGTGACCTGCACGTAGGCGTAGGCGTTGTCGTGCGTCGCCCACAGCAGCGTCAGCTTGACGCCGTTGGCCACCGCCGCGTCACCGGGGTTGCCGGTGCCGAGGATGGTGAACCCGAGGTCGGTGCCGTAGACGTCGGTCGCGGGCGTGCCGTCGGGGTTGACGATCCGGGTGGTGTACGGCGCGTTGCCCGCCGACGGGATGACGACGGAAGCGTCGGCGTCCCGGTAGAACAGGCTGCCGTCACGCAGCTCGAGGCCCGGCACCCAGCCCTTGGCGTCGGTGAAGGAAGCGACACCCTTCTGCGCCTTGAACTTGGTGCAGTACTCGACGAACGGCTCCGCCGCGACCTCCAGGCACTCCTTGAAGGGGTACGTCGCGTGCAGCGTGAACGCCGCGTTCGACGACTGCGGCCGGCCCTGCAGGTTCTTCAGGGTCGACGTGTCCTTCGTGGCCGCCACGCCGGACCGGCGGAACGGGTCGTAGTGCGAGTCCACCAGCAGCAGGCCGCCCTTGGCGCCGACGCTCGGCAGCGCCGTCAGGTTGGCCGTCACGTGGTTGGTGCTGCCGAAGGTGGTGTCCCGGTACCACAGCAGCATGCCGGGCGCGTTGTACTTGATCTTCTCGACCTTCCACGCGCCGTCGCGCTGGTAGGTGCTGTCGTAGGCGTACTGCAGGCCCTTGTCGAACCCGTCGAAGTTACGCCACTCGGCCAGGTAGTAGTGGGCCTTCACCGAGGTGCCGGTGTCGATCCGCCAGGTGCCGCCGGTCGTGTCGGTCCACGTGCCGCCGGTCGCGGTCCAGCCGTTCGCACCGCTCTCGACGTCGTCGCTCCAGGTGGTGCTGCCGCCGCCGGTGACCGAGAAGTCATCGGAGAACCAGCCGCGCTCCTGGAAGGCCGCGTCGGTCGCCTGGCGCAGGCGGACCTGCACCGTGGTGCCCGCGTACGCCGACAGGTCGACGTAGTCGTGACGCCAGCCGTGGCTGTCGCCGGTCAGGCCGTAGCGGTTCTGGAACGTGTGCATGTTGCCGTTGGGGTCGGCGTAACCGTCGTCCGTGGACACCAGGTTGCCGGCCTCATCGTAGATCTTGAGGTCGGTCCAGGTGGCGCCGCCGTCGGTCGAGACCTCGACGAAGCCGTAGTCCCAGTCCTCTTCGATGACGTAGTTGTTCCACATCCAGAACTTCGCGTCGGCCGCATTGGGCACGTCCACCGAACGCGAGATCTTGATGTCGGCCCAGTCCTGCTCAGCACCCGCGTACCACATGTTGGCACCGCTGTGGGCGGTGGCCAGCGTGATGGTCTTCGGCGGCAGGTCGATCTTGATGCCGTCCTGGGTGCCGACAGGCGTGCGCGAGGTCTGGCCCAGCTTCACGTTCTGCGTACCCGCTCCGGGGCTGATGACCTGCGGGTCGGCCCAGCCGAGCACCCACTTGTCCCAGATGCCCATGTGGGTCGGCATCGACTGGAAAATCGGTCCCGAGTGCGAACCCGAGGACATGAGGTCCCAGAAGTCGATGCCGGACTCGCCGGCGCCGGAGGTGTCGTACAGGTCCGGCAGACCGAGGTCGTGGCCGTACTCGTGGGCGAACACGCCCACGCCCGAGTCCTCGGGCTGCACGATGTAGTTGGAGATCTTCAGGTTGGTACCCGGGATCGAGTAACCGCCGGCCACGGCCGAGGAGTGCGCCCAGATGGCGTAGGTGCCCTGGGCACCGCCGCCGCCGGACTTGTCCTCACCCGCGTGCACCAGCACCAGGTGGTCGATGACGCCGTCCGGCTCGTAGAAGTTGCCGTCGCCGTCCCGGTCGCCCTGGTCCTCGATGTCGTAGTCAGCCCAGGGGAAGTTCGGCTGAGCGGCGGCGAGGGCGGTGACCGCGTCCATCGCCATCTGCTGCGGGCCGAGCGGGTTGTCCGGGTGACCGTTCATCGACTGGATCGCCGGCATCTGCCAGGCGCCGTTCTCGTCCTGGTAGCAGGTCGTCGCGGCGTACCAGCCCTCGGAGTGGGGCAGGGTGATCCACGGGGTGGCCTGGCCCTCGACGGTGTAGGCGCCCTTCGACATCTCCAGGTACATGTTGCGCATGGTCAGACCGGTGAGGTCGATGCCCTTTTTGCCGTCCGGGCCCTTGAGGTCCGTACGCACGCGCTCGGTGATGCCCTTCGAGGTGTAGAGCATCTTGTTGTAGTGGTCCTGGTTGAAATCCTTGACCCACATCGAGTTGTTGTCCAGGTGGGACATCGTCGCGGGGTTCGGGATGCCGTTGTGCAGCGGACCGTTCTGGACGGTGCCCGGAACGCAGGTCCGGTCAGCATCCGTCGACGACGTCACCATCTCGCCGGTGAAGTCGTCGTTGGCGTTCGGGTTGTACTCGACCAGCATCGTCAGCAGCTTGGCGACCTGGGTGGTCGGCGCCTGCTTGATCTTGCGAGGGCTCTTGCGCTCCTTGATGGACTTCGCTTCGAGCTTCGCCAGCTGGTGCGCGGTGAGCGGGTTGCCGGCCGCGTGCTTCTTGTCGAAGGCACGGGTCTTGTCTTCCTTGGCACCGTAGACGCCGCCCGCGCCCTTGGTCTCCTTGCCCGTGGTGTCCGGCTGGATCGCGGGCTCGGCGTAGTTGATGTAGAACTCGCTCGGGCTGATCACGGCCGTCGGACCCGCGGCGGCGGTGGCCGCTGTGGGTGCGGTCAGCCCGACAGCTGCCAGTGCCAGCGCTGGAACGGCAGCTAGTAGCCGCCGTTTCCGTTGCGCATGGATGGCGTGCTTCATGGTCACTCCATTCCTCGGGGTGTCCGCCCAGGCAGGGGGTGCCGGGGCGGTAACAGGTGGAGACGAGAGGCGTGAAAGCCTGCCCTCCCACGCCATGCGCGGCTTCACGTGGCGGATGGAGTTCTGCGACTCACGTGAAGCAAGCACTTCACAATCGCAAATGAATGCACTACGACGCATGGTCCGGACATCGGATCGCTTCGGATCAAACGGTTGATGTTTGTTGTCCCATTACGACATGCGGACATCAGCCGAACGGTGGATGCGGTTGTAGGGTGCCCGCGACCCGAATGTCATCGACCGTATGTCAGCCGTTGGCTGACCTGCCATGGAAGCCGAAGAGGGCGACCCGCCGGATGCGGGTCGCCCTCTTCGTCGATGGTGCGAAGGTGCGGTGTGCGGTCAGCCGTTCGCGGGCGTGACGTGCACGGTGGCGTACGAGTTGTCCTTCGCGGCGCGCACGATCGTGATCGTCACGCCGTAGGACACGCCCTGGTCGCCCGGGTTACCGGTGCCCAGCACGGTGAACCCGAGGTCGACGCCGTAGACGCCGGTCGCGGGAGTGCCGTCGGGGTTGACGATCCGGGTGGTGTAGGGCACGTTGCCCGCCGACGGGATGACGACGGAGGCGTCGACGTCCCGGTGGAACAGGCTGCTGCCACGCAGTTCGAGGCCCGGCACCCAGCCCTTGGCGTCGGTGAACGTCGCCACGCCGGGCTGCGCCCCGAAGGACGTGCAGTACTCGCTGAACGGCTCGCCGCTCGCCTCCAGGCACTCCTGGAACGGGTACGTCGCGTGCAGCGTGAACGCCGCGTTGGACGACTGCGGCCGACCCTGCAGGTTCTTCAGCGTGGACGGGTCCTTCGTGGCCGCGACGCCGCTGCGGCGGAACGGGTCGAAGTGCGAGTCCACGATGAGCAGGCCGCCCTTGGCGCCGGTGCTCGGCATCGCGGTCACGGCAGCCGTCACCGCGTTGCTGCTGCCGAACGTGGTGTCGCGGTACCACACCAGCATGCCGGGTGCGTTGTACTTGACCTTCTCGACCTTCCACGCGCCTTCGCGCAGGTAGGTGCTGTCGTAGGCGTACTGCAGGCCCTTGTCGAACCCGTCGTAGTTGCGCCACTCGGCCAGGTAGTAGTGCGCCTTCACGGAGGTGCCGGTGTCGATCCGCCAGCCGGGGCCGGTGGTGTCGACCCAGGTGCCGCCGGTCGCGGTCCAGCCCGCGGCGCCGTTCTCGACGTCGTCACTCCAGGTGGTGCTGCCGCCGCCGGTGACCGAGAAGTCGTCGGAGAACCAGCCGCGCTCCTGTGCGGCGGCGTCGGTGGCCTGGCGCAGGCGGACCTGCACCGTGGTGCCCGCGTACGCCGACAGGTCGACGTAGTCGTGACGCCAGCCGTGGCTGTCGCCGGTCAGGCCATAGCGGTTCTGGAACGTCGCCATGTTGCCGTTCGGGTCCGAGTAGCCGTCGTCGGTGGACACCAGGTTGCCGGCCTCGTCGTAGATCTTGAGGTCGGTCCAGGTGTTGCCGCCGTCGGTCGAGACCTCGACGAAGCCGAAGTCCCAGTCCTCCTCGATGACGTAGTTGTTCCACATCCAGAACTTCGCGTCGGCCGCGGCGGGAACCGCCACCTCACGCGCGATCTTGATGTCGGCCCAGTCCTGGTCGGTGCCCGCGTACCACATGTTGGCGCCGCTGTGGGCGGTCGCCAGCGTGATGGTCTTCGGCGGCAGGTCGATCTTGATGCCGTCCTTGGTGCCCTTCGGCGTGCGCGAGGTCTGGCCCAGCTGCACGTCGCGGTCCGTGGCGCCGGGCGCGAGGACCAGCGGGTCGGCCCAGCCGAGCACCCACTTGTCCCACAGGCCCATGTGCGTCGGCATCGCCTGGAAGATCGGGCCCGAGTGCGAACCCGAGGACATCAGGTCCCAGAAGTCGATGTCCGACTCACCCGCGCCGGAGGTGTCGTACAGGTCCGGCAGACCGAGGTCGTGGCCGTACTCGTGAGCGAAGACGCCCACGCCCGAGTCCTCGGGCTGCACGATGTAGTTCGACACCTTCAGGTTCGTGCCGGGGATGGTGTAGCCGCCCGCGACCGCGGACGAGTGCGCCCAGATGGCGTACGCGCCCTGTGCGCCGCCGCCGCCGGACTTGTCCTCACCCGCGTGCACCATGACCAGGTGGTCGATGACGCCGTCCGGCTCGTAGAAGTTGCCGTCGCCGTCCCGGTCGCCCTGGTCCTCGATGTCGTAGTCGGCCCACGGGAAGTTCGGCTGGGCCGCGGCGAGCGCGTCCACCGCGTCCATGGCCATCTTCTGCGCGCCCAGCGGGTTGTCCGGGTGGCCGTTCATCGACTGGATGGCCGGCATCTGCCAGGCGCCGTTCTCGTCCTGGAAGCAGCGCGTGGCGCCGTACCAGGCCTCCGAGTGGGGCAGCGTGATCCAGGGGGTCGCCTCGCCCTCGACGGTGTAGGCGCCCTTCGACATCTCCAGGTACATGTTGCGCATGGTCAGCCCGGACAGGTCGATGCCCGGCTTGCCGTCCGGACCGGTGAGGTCGGGGCGGACGCGCTCGGTGATGCCCGTCGAGGTGTAGAGCATCTTGTTGTAGTGGTCCTGGTTGAAGTCCGCCACCCACATGGAGTTGTTGTCCGGGTGGGACAGCGTCGCCGGGTTGGGGATGGTGTTGTTCGTCGGACCGTTCTGGATGTTGCCGAGGCCGCAGGAGCGGTCGGCGTCGGTCGTGTTGGTCACCATGACGTTGGAGAAGTCGTCGTTGGCGGTGGTGCTGTACTCGACCAGCATCGTCAGCAGCCGGGCGACCTGGGTGGTCGGCGCCTGCTTGAGATTGCGCGGGTTCTTGCCGGTCTTGATGGACTTCGCCTCGAGCTTGGCGAGCTGGTGAGCGGTGAGCGGGTTGCCGTTGGCGTGCTTGCGGTCGAAGGCGCGCGTCTTGTCGGCCGCGCTGCCGTAGATGCCGTTGGCGCCCTTGGTCTCCTTGCCCGTGGTGTCCGGCTGAACAGCGGGCTCGGCGTAGTTGATGTAGAACTCGCTGGGGCTGATCACGGCCGGTGCGGCAACGGCATTCGCCGTTCCCGGGCCGTACAGCCCGACAGCGGCCAGTGCCAGCGCGGGGACCGCGGCGAATAGCCGACGTCTCCTTCGCGCATGGATGGCGTGCTTCATGGTCACTCCATTCCTCGGGGGTCTCCGCCGCGGGCGTAGAGCGCCGTAGCGGTAGCAGGTGGAGACGAGAGGCATGGGAGCCTGCCCTCCCACGCCGACGCGGCTTCACGCGGCTGGTGGAGGTTGCGGCTCACGTGAAGCAAGCACTTCACAATCGCAAATGAAGGCACTGCCAGGCATGGCCCGGACATCGGAGGCCACCGTGGCAGCCGACGGCGGCGGTGTGACACGGATGCGTCACGTGTCGATGCCGACCATCAGCCGATCGGTGGATCCAGCAGATCCTTCGCCGTGCCTGTGCGGCATACGTTGCTCGACAGCCGGAAGGGGTGACCCGCGAGAGCGGGCCACCCCTTCCGGCCGGTGTCAGCGTCCGCCTGCCGTCAGCCGCACTTCATGCAGCCCGGCGGAACGGGACCGCCTGTCTCCACTCTCAGGTTGGTGACGGCCGGCACGTCGACCCGTGGCGAGTCGGTCGGCAGCGGGCCGCCGATCACCGGCAACACGCCGGCCTCGGCCGGGACCCAGTCCACGGAGACGCAGGCCATGCGAGTGGTCTCGTTCGCGATCACACAGACGGCCTGGACATCGGGGTAGATCCGGATGAAGTTCGCGTAGTCCATCGCGAGCGAGTTGCTGTAGGCGTACGGGAAAGCCTCACCGCTGCCGTAGCCGTTGCCGTACATGGCCAGCGCGTAGGCGTAAGGCGTGTCGGCCGGCCGGCAGGTGGTGATGGCACCGTGGAGTTCCGCCCAGTGGACGTCCACGCCCTCGGTGGTCGTGTGAGCCTGCGCGTAGGTGATGGAGGCGGTGCTGGCGGTGGCATCGGAGCAGCTCAGCCACTTGTAGTAGGTGACCTTGTACGGTGGCGGGCCGCTGCCGGCGGCGGCGGGCGTCGTCCCGGCGACGGCCGTGGCCAGCGCCACCAGGGTCAGGGCGATGGTGCGGAGGCTACTTCTCACTGGTGTTACTCCCCGTTGGTTTCTTGCGCTTCTGTCTGCCCAGCCGGTGCCTGCGACGCTGCTTCGGCGCCGAGCCGCAGGCCCAACTGGAATCTGTTCGTCACCGCGTACCTGTCCATGAGGCCGGACAGGGTGTAGGCGATGGTGCGGACGCTGATGTCGAGGTTCGACGCGATGGCGACGTCGGTGTAGCCCATCGCGAGCATCACCACGACGGTGTTCTCGCGGGGGGTGAGGCCCACCGGCGGTGTCCAGAAGCGGGCCGGTTCCGTGGCGCGGGCCCACTGCTGGAAGAAGAGGGAGACGAGGTCGGCGACCACGTCCGGTGCGGTGATCTCCCACATGCCACGTGCCCTGTTCCCGGGATCGATCCGGACGAAGGCGGTGGCGCGGTCGACGATCAGCAGCTTGCCCGGCACCTCCGACAGTTCCCGGTACTCCAGGCCGTGGCCGCGCATCTCCTCGTCGTGCCAGTCCGATTCGTCCTCGGCCGAGGCGGGCACACCGAGACAGCGCATCACGACGCCGCGCGCCATGGACTGGCGCTCCATCGGTGCCGCCGCCCTGACCTGGGCAGTGCTGAAGGCCGGCTCCGGATTGATGCCCAGATTCTCGTGGCGCTCCGTCGCGGAGACCTCCGCGAGCCGTTCCATGGTCTGCTCCACGCCCTCCAGCGGGCGGGCGCCGCCGGCCAGGATGCGTGCCGGATCGGGCACGAGGCTCGGGTACGACGCCCGGACCAGGCGATGGTGCAGCCGCTCCCGGGCGAGCGCGGCGCGATGGTGCCGGTCGCGAAGCAGCGACAGCACCTGCGCGGGAGGGCGGCTGGACCACAGGCGGTCGTCGCCGGCCCGGCCGCCCGACAGCGGACCGTCCGGCACGGCCGCGTTCAGCTCGGCCAGTTCGTCGAGAGCCGCCCGCACCTGCCGCGGCCGCATCTCCAGGGAGCGGCTGATGCTGTCCACCGGCCAGGGGCCGTAAGCGATGAGGGTGCGGTACACGAGATCCGCGTGCGGCGAGACGCCCCACTTCATCAGTGAGGGCACAACGTGCGTATCGAGCATGCCGGCCTCCCCGCGAGCCCCCGTGCCTGCACGATCCGTTCCCGACCGTACATGAGCAAGGTAGACAGTCGGCACAACCTCTACCAGGGCCGACCAGCCGATTGCAGATTCATGCAACGGCGACTATTGATCTTGGGGATCGGGCCGTCCGGCTCTAGATTCAGTGGCACGACCTCCGCTATCGGCGGAGACGGGTTGCCACGAGGCCCGGCACGTCGGCGGTGGGGGCACCGCGCGACGGATCGGTCTCCGCGGCGCGGGCACGTGCGTGCGCACCGGGCGGTTCACCGCTCGGCGGGTACGGGGGACCACGTACCGGCGACGGCGAAAGGGGCGGCCATCGGCCCGCTGCCGGTGGCCGCCCCTTCGAGGTTCCCGGCGCGGCGGGATGCCCGCTCACTCGTCCTCCGGTTCAGCCGGGCCGTCGGGGTCGTCAGCCTGCGCCGATTCCGCACCGAGCCGCAGCCCCAACTGGAACCGGTTCGTCACCCCGTACCTGTCCATGAGTGCGGACAGCGTGTAGGCGATGGTGCGCACGCTGAGGTCGAGCTGCGCTGCGATCGTGGCGTCGGTGTGGCCGGCAGCCAGCAACGCCACGATGCTGCGTTCGCGGGGAGTGAGGGGCATGGCTGGCGTCCAATCGCGCTGCCGGCGGGCGCCTCCCGGCCGGACATGAGCAACTTAGACAGGCCTTCGACCGCAGACCAGGGTTGCGCATGCCGTTGCAGGTTTGCGCAATCCTCGCCGGTGTCATTCGCTGCGGGCCTGCGCCGATGCGTCGGCGGGTGGTGCCTGCGATGCCGCTTCGGCGCCCAGCCGCACGCCGAGCTGGAAGCGGTTGGTGACGTCGTACCTGTCCATGAGCCCGGACACGGTGTAGGCGATGGTGCGCACGCTGAGGTCCAGCCTGCTGGCGACCGCGGTGTCGGTGAGGCCCTTGGCCAGCAGCATCACGATGATGCGCTCGCGAGGACTGAGGCCCGGCGGCGGCGTCCAACTACGGCCCGGCTCCACGGCCTGCGCCCAGTGGTGCAGGAAAAGCGCCCTCAGTTCGGCGACGAGACCCGGCTCGGTGACCTCCCACGCGCCGCGGGTGCTTTCGGTGGGCTCGGGCGGAACGTAGACCGTCTTGCGGTCGATGATGTTGAACTTGCCGGGCAGCTCGGGCAGCTCGCGATACTCCTGCCCGTAACTGATCATCTCGTCGTCGAACCACTCCGACTCGTCCTCCGCCGAGGCCGGCACACCCAGGCACAGTACGGCCACCCCGCGCGACATCATTCGACGGCTGACAGGTGCGGCCTGCTTGACCGTGGCGTTGTCGATGGCGGGATCCGGGATCATAGCGAGGTTCTCGTGCTGGATGGCTTCTCCCAGCTCCGCGTATCTGAGCCGGGACACGGCCCGGTTGGGGAACCGGTGGACGCCCTCGCCTGTGAAGCGGGCGACGTCGGCCATGATGCTGGGCAGCGAGACCCGGATGAGGCGGGCATTCATCCGGTGCCTGGCCAGCATCGTGTCACGCTCTCGGTTCCGCAACCGGGCCAGCACGTACGCGGGCTCGCGGACGGCCCATACCCGCAGATCGGCGTCGTCGGTGGGCTGGGAGACGGCCGCGCCCAGGGCGACCAGCTCATCGAGCGCAACTCGCACCTGCCGGGCCTTCATCTCCAGCGATCGGCCGAGGTGGTCCGCGGACCAGGGGCCGAAGGCGATGAGGGTGCGGTAGACGAGGTCCGCCTGCGGCGAGACACCCCACTTCATCAGTGACGGCACGAACGGCGCGTGGAGCATGGCGGCCTCCCCCGGTAGCCAGGCCGATGGCGGTGGTCCGTTCGGCCAATAGCAACTTAGACAGCCGGAGCACTCCGCGACAGTGTCGGATCGTGACGAAAAGGGGCGGCTACCGGTGGACACCGGTGGCCGCCCCTTGCTCAGGGAGGGTCAGTCCTCGTCGGACTTGCTCGACTGCATGCCCGCGGAGATCAGGTTCATCACCGCGGAGTCCTGCAGCGTGGTGACGTCGCCGAGCGAGCGGTTCTCCGCCACGTCGCGCAGGAGTCGCCGCATGATCTTTCCGGACCGGGTCTTCGGCAGCTCGGTCACCAGCATGATCTGGCGCGGCTTGCAGATCGGGCCCAGCGTCTTGGCGACGTGGTCACGCAGCTCCGGCACGCCGACCTCGGCCCCGCCCTTGAGGATGACGAAGGCGACGATGGCCTGGCCGGTGGTCGGGTCGGTCGCGCCGACGACCGCCGCCTCCGCCACCGCCGGGTGGGCGACCAGCGCCGATTCCACCTCGGTGGTGGAGATGTTGTGGCCGGACACCAGCATCACGTCGTCGACCCGGCCGAGCAGCCAGATCGCCCCGTCCTCGTCGCGCTTGGCGCCGTCGCCGGCGAAGTAGAAGCCCTGCTCGGCGAAGCGCGACCAGTACGTCTCGACGAAGCGCTTGTCGTCGCCCCAGATGGTACGCAGCATCGACGGCCACGGGCCGGTCAGCGCCAGGTAACCGCCGCCGCCGTTGCCCACGATCGAGCCGTCGTCGGCGACGACCTCGGCCTTGATGCCCGGCAGCGGGCCCATCGCCGAACCCGGCTTGCAGTCGGTCACGCCCGGCAGCGGCGAGATCATGATGGCCCCGGTCTCGGTCTGCCACCAGGTGTCCACGATCGGGCACCGGTTGCCGCCGATGTGCTCGCGATACCACATCCACGCCTCGGGGTTGATCGGCTCGCCGACCGAGCCGAGCAGCCGCAGCGAGCTGAGGTCGAACTGCGCCGGGATGTCGTCGCCCCACTTGGCGAACGTGCGGATCGCGGTGGGCGCGGTGTAGAGGATCGTGACGCGGTACTTCTCCACGAGCTCCCAGAACCGGCCGCGGTGCGGGGTGTCCGGGGTGCCCTCGTACATGACCTGGGTGGCGCCGTTGGAGAGCGGGCCGTACACGATGTAGCTGTGCCCGGTGACCCAGCCGATGTCGGCGGTGCACCAGTAGACGTCGGTCTCCGGCTTCAGGTCGAACACCGCGTGGTGGGTGTACGAGGCCTGCGTCAGGTAACCGCCGGTGGTGTGCAGGATGCCCTTCGGCTTCGCCGTCGTGCCGGAGGTGTACAGGATGAACAGCGGGTGCTCGGCGTCGAACGGCTGCGCCTCGTGCTCGGGGCTGGCGTTGCCGACGGCGTCGTGCCACCACACGTCGCGGCTGTCGTCCCAGGCGACGTCCTGCCCGGTGCGGCGCACCACGAGGACCTTCTCGACGGTCGGGCACTCGGCCACGGACTCGTCGACGGTCGGCTTGAGCGCGCTCGGCGCGCCGCGGCGGTAGCCGCCGTCGGCGGTGATGACGACCTTGGCGCTGGCGTCCTGGATACGGCCGCCGAGCGCGTCCTTGCTGAAGCCGCCGAACACCACCGAGTGCGTCGCGCCGATGCGGGCGCAGGCCAGCATCGCGACGGCCGCCTCGGGGATCATCGGCAGGTAGATCGCGACCCGGTCGCCCGCGTTCACCCCGAGCTCGGTCAGCGCGTTGGCCGCGCGGCACACCTCGGCGTGCAGGTCGGCGTACGTGATGGTGCGGGTGTCGCCCGGCTCGCCCTCCCAGTGGATGGCGACCCGGTCGCCCAGCCCGTTGGCCAGGTGCCGGTCCAGGCAGTTGTACGCGATGTTGAGCTGACCGCCGACGAACCACTTCGCGAACGGCGGGTTGGACCAGTCCAGTACCTCGTCCCACGGCCGGGCCCAGTCGAGCCGCTTGGCCTGGGTCTCCCAGAACGCCAGCCGGTCGGCGTCGGCCTGCGCGTAAGCCTCGGCGGTGACGTTCGCGTGCGCGGCGATCTCCGCCGGCGGGGGGAACCGGCGCGACTCGTGCAGCAGGTTTTCGAGGGTCTCGCTCACTACAGCGCCTCCCTAGGGGTGATGGTCATGCCATGTGACCTGGGTCTCCGGGTGATGTTACGGCCCGATGACCGACCTTTACAGTAAGGGTCCCTAACTATTTTGCCCGGCTGCTCTCCGCCGGGCTTCGTTACGCTCTGGCTGTGACTATGGATCCGCTGGCACCGCTGTTGAAACTGGCCGACGTCGAATCTGCGGTGAATGGCGCACGCGCTGCGGTGGACGGTGCCTACAAGCACCGCGCGTTGCGGCGGCAGGGTGGCGCGGTCGCCGCCGAGATCAGCCTGCGCTGCGCGGTGGCCAGCGCCGCGCTGGAAGGCCACCGGTACGAGCTGAGCGACGTGCGCGGCGGCACCGTGCTGGACGCGGTGCTGCAAGGGGCGCTGCGTGTCGCCGAGGCGCTGCCCACCCTGCACCAGCACTGGCATGGCGCGCCGCGGCAGGTGCTCGCGAAACTGCACCTGCTGGCCGGGACCGGGGTGCTGCCCGACGCCACGCTGGGCAAGCCGACCGCGGACAGCGCCGCCCGGCTGGACACCCTGCTGGAGATCGTTTCCGCCCAGGCGGGCAGTCCGCTGGTCCGCGCGGCCGTCGTGCACGGCGAGCTGCTGGCGATCGAGCCCTTCCCCGGCGTGAACGGGATCGTGGCCCGGGCCGCGGCCCGGCTCACCCTGGTCGGCAGCGGCTTCGACCCGCGCGGCCTGGTCGCCGTGGAACTGGCCCACCTCGCCCGCGAACCCGAGTACATCGGCGCCGCCGGGGCCTTCGCCACCGGCACCCCCGACGGCCTGCGCTCCTGGCTGCGCCACTACGCCACCGCGGTAGAGCAGGGATGCACGGAGATCGCCGTAGTCGGCGACGCGGTCCTGTCCGCCGTGGGCTGACAGTATGGATGGCGCCGCACTGTTCGCGGCGCCATCGCGTACTTCCTGCCGGGTTACCAGGCGTGCACCTCTTAGCAACCGCCCTCAGTGGACCCGAAGATCACACCGGGACTTTGCCTTCACGACGGCTAGATCGCGCGTGGGTGCCCGGAGGCCGTACCCGAAAGCCGGCTCCTGCCAGCTACTTCCAGCTGCAGAATGCTTCCGTAACCACTTTTCTACGCCCGTTCGGCGGTGATGGCCAGGCTTCGCGCCCAATGTGTGACTGATGGGGCTGTTGTGGCAGCCAAATCACCCGTCAGAGGGCAGAAGCCGCGGCACGGGCGCGTTTGCGGCGGCCGTACCACGCGATGCCGATGGCGACGCCGACTCCGATGCCGAGCGCGGCCGCGACCGGGACGGCCGGGCGGTTGCGCAGGCGGCGGCCCAGCGGGACCGGGTGCCGGAACTCCAGCACCGGCCAGCGCCGCTCGTTGGCCTCGCGGCGCAGCGCCTTGTCCGGGTTGACCGCGCTGGGGTGGCCGACGGCGGCGAGCAGCGGGATGTCGGAGATGGAGTCCGAGTAGGCGTAGCACTCGCCGAGGTCGTATCCGCGCTCGGCGGCGAGCTTGCGCACCGCCTCGACCTTGGCCCCGCCCGCGGCGTAGAACTCGATCTCGCCGGTGTACTGGCCTTCGGCGACCTTCATCCGGGTGGCGATGACGTCGTTGACGCCGAGCTGCGCGCCGATGGGCTGCACCATCTCCTCGCCGGAGGCCGACACCAGCACGATGTCGCGGCCGGCCGCCTGGTGCTCCTCGATCAGGGTCGCCGCCTCGGCGTAGATGTACGGGTCGATCAGCTCGTGCAGCGTCTCGTTGACGATCTGGCGGACCTGGTCCACTCGCCAGCCCTTGACCAGCTCCGCCATGTAGTCGCGGGTGCGCACCATGGCCTGGTCGTCGGCGCCGCCACGCTTGAACATGAACTGGGCGAACGCCGTCTTAACGACGTCACGCTTAGTGATCAGGCCGTCACGATAGAACGGTCTGCCGAATGCCAGCGCGCTCGAAGTCGCGATGACGGTCTTGTCCAGGTCGAAAAACGCGGCGCTGCGGCCCACGGTCGGAAAGTGTAGCCGGGTGCTCGCGGCGGTGGTGTCCGCCCGTCCGTCGGATAGCGGCAGTCGCTCGTATGAGGGGACGCAGGTATGCGCGCAATCGCTGGTTACTGAGCGGCGAATCAGTGATTGCGCAGCGTAGGATCTTGGGTTCATCTACGGCGTGTCGGCGCGTGTCGGCCCCGACCCCTCTCGACGGCGCGCCGTCAAGTCAGGCATGCTTTCGCAACAGCCCTCAGCGGGTGCCACCCCCCCGCAGCCGCTGAGCGGGCTCCGGCTCACCATCCCCCCTGAGAGCCGGACCCCAGGACGACCCCCGTCTCCCCGGACGGGGGTCGTCGTCATCTGCGCCCCGGCGGTCACGGGCTGCCGGTTCACGTGCGCGCATAACAGATCGACACGATGATCGGCGCACTGTCCACAAGCGCCCGTCCGTCCACAGGCGGCCGATCCGGTCGCTGGTCCGGCGCCGCCCCGCCCGAGCACAGTGCCGGGCATGACCCGTCCGTTCGCCCCGCCCGCGCCCCCGCGCACCCTGCTGGTGACCGCCGACGCCGACCTGCTCGACGACCTGCTGCGGCTGGGCTCCGCCGCGGGCGCCGAGGTCGAGGTCGCCCACGACCTGTCCGCGGCGCGCCTGCGCTACGGGCCCGCCCCGCTGGTGCTGATCGGCGGCGACATGGTGCCCGGCTGCCTGCGCGCCCGGCTGCCGCGCCGCGCCGGGGTCGTCGTGGTCTGCCGCGACAGCACCGACTCCCGGCCGTGGGACTACGCCCAGCCGCTCGGGGCCGAACACGTCGCGCTGCTGCCCGCAGCCGAGTCGTGGCTCGTCGAACGGCTCGCCGGAATCGGCCGCGCCCCGGCCGCCGGCACCGGACGGGTGCTGGCCGTGCTCGGCGGGCGCGGCGGAGCCGGAGCCAGCGCGCTGGCCGCCGGACTGGCCGTCACCGCGTGCCGCACCCGGCTGCGCACCCTGCTCGTCGACGCGAACCCGCTCGGCGGCGGCGCCGACCTGCTGCTGGGCTGGGAGGAACTGCGCGGGCTGCGCTGGCCCCAGCTCGCCAGGGCCAGCGGCCCCGTCGACCCGGCCGCGTTCGTCGACGCCCTGCCGAGCCGCGGCGACCTCGTGGTGCTCTCCTGCGCCCGCGACATCCCCGACGAGGACACCCCGATCTCCCCGGCGCTGCCGCCCGACGCCATGGCCGCCGCACTCGACGCCGGCCGGCGCGGCCGCGACCTGATCGTCGTCGACCTGCCCCGCCGCCTCGACGACGCCGCGGCCGTCGTGCTCCAGGCCGCCGACCGGGTGCTGCTCGTCGTGCCCGCCGAGCTGCGTGCCGCCGCGGCGGCGGCCCGGGTGGTCGACGTCGTGTCGGCGTACCGGCGCGAGATGTCCGTGGTCGTCCGCGGCCCGGCACCCGGCCGGCTGGGCCCTGACGACCTGGCCCGGGCGCTCGGCCTGCCGCTGGCCGGGATGCTGCCACCGGAGCCGCGCCTGGCCGCCGCGCTCGAACGCGGCCACGCCCCGGGCAGCGCGCCCCGCGGCCCCCTGGCCACCCTGTGCGGCCGCCTGATCCGCGAGGTCATGGCATGAACGGGCGCAGTGAGGAGAGGTCATGAGCGAGTTGGTCGGGGCCGGGCCGTTGGGTCCGCTGCTGGCTGCGCCCGAAGTGACCGACGTGCTGGTCAACGGGGTGCAGGTGTGGACGGATCGGGGATCCGGGCTGGTCCGTGAACCGTTCACCATGCCGTCGGTCGACGCCGTGCGGCGGCTCGCACAGCGGCTCGCGGCGGCGTGCGGGCGGCGGCTCGACGACGGGCAGCCGTACGTCGACGCGCGGCTGGCCGACGGGACACGCCTGCACGCGGTGCTGCCGCCGGTGGCGACCGCCGGGCCGTACCTGTCATTGCGCACGTTCCGGCAGCGGCCGATGGCGTTGGCGGACCTCGTCCCGCCGGACACGGCCCGGCTGCTGTCGGCGATCGTCGCGGCCCGGCTGACCTTCCTGATCTCCGGCGGCACCGGATCGGGCAAGACCACGCTGCTCGGGGCGATGCTCGCCGCGGTGCCCGGCCGGGAACGCATCGTGTTGGTGGAGGACTCGGCCGAGCTGCGTCCCGCGCACCCGCACGTGGTCACCCTGCAGGCCCGCACCTCCAACGTGGAGGGTGCGGGCGTGGTCGGCCTGGCCGAGCTGGTGCGCCAGGCCCTGCGGATGCGGCCGGACCGGCTGGTGGTCGGCGAGTGCCGTGGTGCCGAGGTGGTGGATCTGCTGGCCGCGCTCAACACCGGCCACGAGGGTAGCGCCGGGACGTTGCACGCCAACGCCCCCGCGGACGTGCCCGCGCGGCTGGAGGCGCTCGGGCTGCTCGGTGGCCTGCCCCGCCCCGCGCTGCACGCTCAGGTCGCCGCGGCCATCCGGGTGCTGCTGCACTTACGGCGTACGCCGTCGGGCCGGGTGCTCGACGAGGTCTGCCTGCTCACCGCGGACGGCCCGGAACGGCTGGTGGTGGCCCGGCCGGTCTGGCGGCGCGACGGCGGCGTGCTGCCCGCGGCCGCCGAACTCGGCGCACTGCTGCGCGCTCGTGACGTCGCCCCGCCGCCCTGGCCGGCGCAGCGGTGAGCGCCATGAACACGGCCACCGGGCCCGACCGGACGGACACGGTCTCCGGGCCCGGCCGGACGGTGTCGACCTGGCGGAGTGCCGTCGCGGTCCGGCTGCGTGATCTCACCGGCCCTGTTCTCGCGTCCGGCGCGCGGCGTCGCCTCGCGCGGGCGACGGCGCGACCTCCGCGCGACGGCTCCGGCACGTCGGCTGGTGCGGGCCTCGGCAGGCAGGCCGTCCACGCGGGCTGGAACGGTGGGCGAGCGGGCATGACCCTGTCGCGCCGCCCTGCGTGGGCAGTCGCGACGGCGGCGGGTGTGGGTTCGTGGCTGCTGCTCGACTCGCCGGTGGGTGGGCTGATCGCGGCCGGGTACACCCTGCTCGCGCTGCGGATGTGGCGCGAGCAGCGGTCCGCCGGGCGCGACGCGGGGCAGCGGCGGCGGGCACTCGACCTGCTCTCCGCATCCGCGGCGGAACTGCGGGCCGGCGGCGCGGGCACGGTGCTGCTGCTGCCCGACGACGAGCTGGACCGAGCCGTGCACGCGGCGCAGCGACTCGCCGCGAGCACCGGTGCACCCCTGGCCGACCTGCTGGAACGGCTGGAGGCGCAGTGCCGCGCCGCCGACCGGGCCGACGATGCCGCCCACGCCCAGGCGGCCGGCGCGCAACTGACCGCGGTGCTGCTCGCCGCGCTGCCGATCGGCGGCATCGGGCTCGGTCACCT
>NZ_JBHTAC010000011.1:0-99350 GCF_042663325.1 Catellatospora aurea | reverse complement strand
TGCTGCACACGCCGACCGGCGTCGCCTGCGCCTGCGGAGCCGCCGTGCTGCAGGCGGCCGGGCTCGCCTGGACCCGCCGGTTGCTGCGGCCCGGGGCACGTTCGGCCGTGGACCGGGCCGTCGGACGGTTCACGGCCCGCAGGCGGCTGAGCCGCCTGCCACTGCGGCGGCCCGTGGAGCAGCCGAGCGGGCGTACCCCCTGGTTGTTGGGGACGGCGGCGGGCGGTGCGGTGATCGCGCTGCTGCCGTCCCTCGCCGGTGGCGTGCTGGGTGTCGTCGTCGCGGGCGGGACCGTGGCCGTGCTGCGGCGGATGGAACCCGCGACCGTGCGTGCCGAGCGGGAGCGGGCGCTGGCCGACCTGCCGTGGGCCGTGGACCTGATCGGCGCCGCGCTGCGCGCCGGAGCCCCGCTCGACCACGCCGTGCTGAGCGTCGGCGCGGCACTGGACGGGCCGCTCGGCATCCGGCTGCAGCGGATCGGCCGGTCCCTGCGCCTGGGTGCGACCGCGGCCGAAGCCTGGTCGCACCTGGCTGACCTGCCACCGGCCGGCCGCCTCGTCGCGGCGGTGGAACGCAGCTCCGCCAACGGATCAGCGCTGGCCGGCGCACTGCACCGGTGCGCCGACGACCTGCGCGCCGACACCGCCGTACGCCGCCAGGCCGGGGCGCAGCGCGCCGGTGTCCTGATCGTCCTCCCGCTCGGGCTGTGCTTCCTGCCCGCCTTCGTACTCGCCGGCCTGGTGCCGGTGGTCCTCGCCGTGCTCGGCGAGGTGCTCTGACCCGCCACGAAAGGAGATCGTCATGCCCCGACAGAGGCCACTGCGAACGGAGGTCCCGCCCGTGGACACCACGGTCCTGACGCCGATCCGCCCGCCCGTGCCCGCGCCCGCCCGGCTGCGCGACGTCGACGCCGACGCTGCCGCGATCCTTGCCGAGTCGGTGGGCTCGGCGGCAGCCCGGCCGGTGCCCGACGCCGGTATGAACACCGCTGAGTACGCCGTCGGCACACTGGCCGCCGTCGCTTTCGCCGGACTGCTGCTCAAGGTGCTGACCAGCGACGGCGTGCAGGCGGCGCTGTCCGGCGTGATCCAACGGGCCCTCGGGTGAGCCGAACGGACCGGGGTAGCGCCACCGCCGAGCTGGCGGTGGCGCTACCCGCCGTGGTGCTCCTGCTGGTCACCGGCATCGGCGCGGTCGCCGCGGTGACCGTGAAGCTCGGCTGCGTGGCCGCCGCCCGTGACGCGGCGCTCGCCGCCGCACGCGGGGACGGCGTGTCCGGCGGGGCGAGCGTCGACGTCGCCGGGGACACGGTCACGGCAACGGTGCGGCGCTCCCTCCGGGTGACCGTGCTGACCTGCACCGCGACCGCCGCCCGCGAACCGGGTGCGCCGTGAGCTCGCTGTATGCGCTCGGCGTGGGCCTGGTCTTCGTGGCCGCGGGCACCGTGGTCGCGGTGGACGGCGCGCACCTGGTCGCCCGGGAGCAGGCGCGCACGGCCGCGGACCTGGGCGCCCTGGCGGGCGCGGCGGCGGCGATCGAAGGCGCCGCGGCGGCATGCGAGCGGGCCGGGCGGATCGCGGCCGCCAACGCGGCGACGGTCACGGCCTGCCACCTGGACGGCCTCGACCTGACCCTCTCCGTGCAGGTCGTCACCGGGGCGGGCGCGGCCGAGGCCACCGCCGTGGCGGGCCCGGTCCGCGAGGTGACCTGACCAGGTGCGCCCCGGCGGCACCGGTGGGCCGGGCCCGATCCGCGAGTCAAGGGTGACCTGACGGCGGGCCTGATCCGCGAGTCAACGGTGACCCGGGCGCGGACCTGGCACGGCCGCCGCTGGCCGGTTGCGGGGTCCGCGACGGAACTGCGGGTGGAGATCACTGTTTGAGGACAGAACGTGAGGTGTGACCGCAGATCATGACCGGAAGCGGCGATCATGCTCGACTCGACGCGCTGGCCGCGCGCCAGGCCGGGCTATTCACCAGGGGTGACGCGAAGGCGTGCGGGTTCTCCGACGACCAGGTTCGGCGGCGGCTGCGGCGGCGGGACTGGCAGGCGGTGCTCGGTCAGGTGATGACTCGGGCCGGGCGGACGGGCACGCCGTTGCTGCGGGACCGGGCCGCGCTGCTGGCCGTGCCTGATGCAGTGCTGGCCGGACCGTCTGCGGCCCGGCGCTATGGCCTGGACGTGCCTGGTCTGCGGACCAGCCTCATCGTTGCGCCGGAACGGCGGGTGCGGCTGCCGGGCGTTTTGGTCCGTCGGGAACTGCTGGACCCGGCGGACCTGGTGCTGATCGAGGGAGTTCTGCTGACCTCCCCGGAGCGCACCGTTGTCGACTGTGTCCGCGAGTTGAGCCCGGACCAGGCCGACCTGGTGATCGACCGGGCGTTGCAACGTCGGCTGATCACCTTCGACGGTTTCGTCGCCAGGGTGCAGGCGATGGTGGGGCAGCATGGGATACGCCGTCTGGTCAGCGCGGTGTCGCGGCACGCGCATGGGGCGCGTTCGGTGGCGGAACGGCTGCTGGTGCAGGGACTGCGGCGGGCGCGTATCGAGGGCTGGCGGGCCGACGTGCCGGTTCATGACGCCGAAGGGCTGATCGGCGTGGTCGACTTCGGATTCCTGGAGATCCGGCTGGCTGTGGAGGTCGACGGCCGCGCGTGGCACAGCGCCGGGGACCGGTTCCAGCACGACCGGGAACGACAGAACCGGCTGGTCCGCGCCGGGTGGACGGTCCTGCGGTTCACCTGGCGCGACCTGACCGAGGACATGGGCGGCGTCATCCGCCAGATCACCGCCGTCCGCCGCCGACTCGCCCGCACCACCTCACCGCCGCGGACCGGACCACGGTGAGAGATCGCTGTTTCCGGGCAGAACCTGGCGTTCAACCGCAGATCTTGTCCGGAAACAGTGATCTTCCCCGAGAGCGGCGCAGCGACCCGGACGGCAACGATTACGCCGAGGTGGGCGCGGGGAGGTGGGTGAGGATGGTGTCGAGGACGGTGACGGCGCCGGGCTTGTCGAGCGGGTTGTTGCCGTTGCCGCACTTGGGGGACTGGACGCAGCTCGGGCAGCCGCGTTCGCAGGCGCACTCGGCGACCGCGGTCCGGGTCGCGCCGAGCCATTCGGCCGCCATGCCGTACGCCCGTTCGGCGAAACCCGCCCCGCCGGGGTGGCCGTCGTACACGAAGATGGTCGGCGCGTCGGTGTCGGCGTGCCGGGCCGTCGACAGGCCGCCGATGTCCCACCGGTCGCAGCTCGCGACCAGCGGCAGCAGGCCGATCGCGGCGTGCTCGGCGGCGTGCAGCGAGCCGGGCAGGTCCTCCAGCCCGGCGACCGCCGACTCCGCGATGGTGGCCCAGACCGCGACGGTGCGCAGGGTACGGGTGGGCAGGTCGAGGGGCCAGGTGCCGAGCACCTCGCCGCTGTCCATCCGCCGCCGCTGGAACGACACGACCTGGCTGGTCACCTCGACCTCGCCGAGGAACAGCCGGACCGGCCCGGCGTCCACGTGCGAGCGGACCTCCAGCACGGTGAGGTCGATGGTGTCGCGGGCGTGTGTGGAGTACGGCGGGTTGTCGGCTTCGACCAGGGCCACCCCGTCGGCGAGGTCGAGTTCCCGTACCACGTAGGTGCGGCCCTGATGGGTGTAGACGGCACCGGCGTGCAGGTGGTGGTGGGCGGCACCGGCGTCGGCGGTGCCGATGAGGCGGCCGGTGGCGGCCTCGATGACGGCGATCGGCGGCCCGCCGGTGCCGCGCAGGTCGATCTCGGGGCGCTGCGGGTGGGTCCAGTACCAGCCGGTGGGGCGGCGGCGCAGTGCGCCCGCGGCGACGAGTTCGTCGAGCAGGGCGGCGTCCGCGCCGAACAGCGGCAGGTCGGCCTCGGTGAGGGGCTGCTCGGCGGCGGCCGTGCACAGGTGCGGGGCGAGCACGTACGGGTTGGCGGGGTCGAACACGGTCGCCTCGACGCTCTTGCCGAACAGTGCCTGCGGGTGGTGCACCAGGTAGGTGTCCAGCGGGTCGTCCCGGGCGACGAGCACGCACAGCCCGTCGCGCCCGGCCCGGCCCGCGCGGCCCGCGCGTTGCCAGACGGCGGCGCGGGTGCCGGGGTAGCCGGCCAGCAGCACCGCGTCCAGGCCGGTGACGTCGATGCCCAGTTCGAGGGCGTTGGTGGTGGCCAGGCCGGTGAGAGTGCCGTCGGTGAGCTGCTGCTCCAGGGTGCGCCGCTCCTCGCGCAGGTAGCCGCCCCGGTAGGCGGCGACCTGGCGGCCGAGTCCGGGCTGCGCCTCCTCCAGCGCGGCGCGCGCGTTGACGGCGACGACCTCGGCGCCGCGGCGGGACGGCACGAAGGCGAGGGTGCGTACGCCCTGGACGACCGCGTCGGCGAGCAGGTCGGCGGTCTCCCGCAGCGCGGAGCGGCGCACCGGGGCGGCGTCGCCGTTGCTGTCCGCACCCGGTAGCTCCGGGGGCTCCCACAGGGCGAAGGTCATCGACCCGCGCGGCGCGGCGTCCTCGGTGACCGCCCGCACCGGCCGCCCGATCAGCTTGCTCGCACTACCCGCCGGATCGCCGGACGTGGCCGAGGCCAATAGGAACACGGGACCACCGCTGGTCCTTTCGGTGAGGCGGCGGAGGCGGCGGAGGATGTGGGCGACGTGGGCGCCGAAGACGCCGCGGTAGCTGTGGGACTCGTCGACGATGACGTAGTGGAGGTTGCGCAGCACGCCGGACCAGCGCTGGTGGCCGGGGAGCAGGCTGTGGTGCAGCAGGTCGGGGTTGGTGAGGATGACGTTGGCGTGCTGGCGGATCCAGTCGCGCTCCTCGCGCGGGGTGTCGCCGTCGCAGACCGCGGCCCGCAGGCCGGGCAGGTTCAGGCCGGTCAGCGCGCGGTGCTGGTCGGCGGCGAGGGCCTTGGTCGGCGCGAGATAGAGGACGCGGGCCCGGGGCCGGGTGAGCACGGCGGACAGGGCGGGCAGCTGGTAGGCCAGCGACTTGCCGGAGCCGGTGCCGGTCGAGATGACGACATCGGCGCCGCCCCAGGCCAGCTCGGCGGCCTCGACCTGGTGCTCCCAGGGCGCGGTGATGCCGCCGTCACGTAGGGCGTCGAGCAGTGGCGCGGGGACCCAGGACGGCCACGCGGCGGCGCGCCCGGCCCGCGCGGGCAGCAGCTCGACGTGCGTGACCTGGTCACGTTTGAGCCAGTACGGCAGCAGGTCCACTCCAGCACTCTGCCACCGCGGGGCGGGCGTCGGCCAGCGGCCGTCGTCACGCTGTCATGCGGAGCCCGCTCCGCGGCCTTAATCGGTTGTCCGGCCTGCGCTGCGCTACGGCCGTACACCGAGCGGCCGCTCCGGCGGGCTCCTGGTCCCGAGTGCGCGTTAAGGGCAAAGGGCGCGTAGCCCGGAAACCCGACCAGTGGTTAGATGCATGAGGATCGGATGCACGGAGTGATTCCGGGCAGTGACCGGACGTCGTAGAGGAGGTGCCGATGGAGCTGTCGCTGGCCACGCGTGTCGTCGCCGGGCATACCGTGCTCGAGGTCGGCGGCGAGGTGGACGTCTACACCGCTCCGAAACTCCGCGAACGCATCGCCGAGCTGCTCGACAGCGGGGTGACCGCGGTGGTGGTCGACCTCGCCCGGGTCGACTTCATGGATTCGACCGGCCTCGGTGTGCTGGTCGGTCAGCTGCGCAAGGCGCGGACGATGGGAGCCACCTTCGGCGTGGTGTGCTCGCGGGAGTCACTTCTCAAGATCTTCCGGATCACCGCGCTGGACCAGGTGCTGCCGCTGTACCCGTCCGTCGACGCGGCCACCGCGAGTTGACCCGCGCGGACATGGCGACCGTCCGGCTCGAATTCACCCCTGAACCCGCGCACGTGCGTACGGCGCGGCTCGTCGGCGTGGCCGTCGCCCGGCGCGCTGGGGTGCCCGACGACCAGCTCGACGAGGTGCGCCTGGCGATCGGCGAGGCGTGCGCACGGGCGGTGGCCCGGCACCAGCGGGTCGGCCTGCGCGACGTGGTCGCGGTCGCTTTCAGCGACGGAGACCGTTATCTCGTGCAGGTGTGGGATCACGCCGGCGACGAGGAGCAGATCACCGACGAGGAGCAGCTCACCGTCGACGTGAGCGCCAGCCTGCTGCAGGCGATCGTGAAGGATCTGCAGGTCCGTCCGCTGGAGAGCGGGCCCGGCACCGAGGTGCAGATGGCGTGGCCGGTCCGGCGCGCCTCGCGTCTTGGGCGCTGATTCACTCATCTGCGGGCATAGAGTCGCTGAGCGTACCGCACAACCCGGGACGGGCGCAGCAACGAAGATCACCGCGACACAGCAGGTGGCGGGTGTGACCCGGACCACGTGTCCGGTTTACAGTTCACGGGTTGTTTCCAGGCCGTAACCGACGTCACTCGTGACCCTCGGCGCGGCTGCCTCACAAGTAGATCGTGATCTTTGGGAGGACAAAGATGTCCGGGTCCATCCTCGCTGCCCCCGGCAGCGAGCTGACCCTTACCGGCGCAAACGTTTCGTACGTGGTCGTCGCGGCTGTGATCGCACTGGTGGCGCTGGGTTTCGCCGCCATGCTGGTCAGGTCCGTGCTGGCAACCGGTAAGGGCACCGAAAAGATGCAGGAGATCGCCGGCGCCGTCCAGGAGGGCGCGTCGGCATACCTGTTCCGCCAGTTCAAGACGCTCGGCATCTTCGTGGTGCTCGCGGTCATCCTGCTCTTCCTGCTGCCGGTCCACGGCGACGGTGACAACGACACCGCGCTGAAGATCGGCCGTTCCGCGTTCTTCGTGGTGGGCGCGCTGTTCAGCGCCTTCATCGGCGGCGCCGGCATGGCGCTGGCGACCCGCGCCAACCTGCGGGTGGCCGCGGCGGCCCGCGAGGCCGACGGCGGCCGCGAGGCCGCCATGGCGATCGCCTTCCGCACCGGTGGTGTGGTGGGCTTCCTGACCGTCGGCCTCGGCCTGTTCGGCGCGGCGCTGGTGGTGTGGATCTACGGGATCGACGCCGCGACCGTGCTCGAGGGCTTCGGCTTCGGCGCGGCGCTGCTCGCGATGTTCATGCGGGTCGGCGGCGGCATCTTCACCAAGGCCGCCGACGTCGGCGCGGACCTGGTCGGCAAGGTCGAGCAGGGCATCCCCGAGGACGACCCGCGCAACGCGGCGACCATCGCCGACAACGTGGGCGACAACGTCGGCGACTGCGCCGGCATGGCGGCCGACCTGTTCGAGTCGTACGCGGTGACCCTGGTCGCGGCGCTGATCCTGGGCCGGGCCGCGTTCGGCGTGGAGGGCCTCGTCTTCCCGCTGATCGTGTCCACCATCGGTGTGCTGATCGCGATCGTCGGCGTGTTCCTGACCCGCCTGCGCAAGTCCGACAAGAACGGCCTGCAGGCGATCAACCGCGCCTTCTACATCTCGGCCGCGCTGTCCGCGGTCGCGGTGGCCGGCGCCTCGCTGTACTACCTGCCGAAGACCTTCGGTGAGCTCGGCAAGCCGGAGATCAGCGGCAACCCGCAGACCGTCGCCATCGGCGCGGTCGTCATCGGTATCGTGCTGGCCGCCGCCATCCAGGCGCTGACCGGCTACTTCACCGAGACCGGCCGTCGCCCGGTGCAGGACATCGGCAAGTCCTCGGAGACCGGCCCGGCCACCGTGGTGCTCGCGGGCATCAGCGTCGGCCTGGAGTCGGCCGTCTACTCGGCGCTGCTCATCGGCGGCGCGGTGTACGGCGCGTTCCTGCTGGGCGGCGGCACGCTGGTCGTGTCGCTGTTCGCCATCGCGCTGGCCGGCTGCGGCCTGCTGACCACCGTCGGCGTGATCGTGGCCATGGACACCTTCGGCCCGATCTCCGACAACGCGCAGGGCATCGCGGAGATGTCCGGCGACATCGACGAGCAGGGCGCCCGCACCCTGACCGAGCTCGACGCGGTCGGCAACACCACCAAGGCGATCACCAAGGGCATCGCGATCGCGACGGCCGTGCTGGCCGCGACCGCGCTGTTCGGGTCGTACACCGACACCCTGGGCGTCTCCCTGGCCGAGGCCGGTGAGACCGCGGAGGGCTTCGTCAACGAGATGCTCAACGTGGCGAACCCGGCCAACCTGGTCGGACTGCTGATCGGTGTGTCGGTCGTCTTCCTGTTCTCGGGTCTGGCCATCAACGCGGTGTCGCGTTCGGCCGGCGCGGTGGTGCACGAGGTGCGCCGCCAGTTCCGCGAGCTGCCGGGCATCATGGACGGCACGCAGCGGCCCGAGTACGGCAAGGTCGTCGACATCTGCACCCGCGACGCCCAGCGTGAGCTGATGACCCCGGGCCTGCTCGCGGTCCTCGCCCCGATCGCCGTCGGCTTCGGCCTCGGCGCGGGCGCGCTGGCGGCGTACCTGGCCGGCGCCATCGGCGCGGGCACCCTGATGGCGGTGTTCCTCGCCAACTCCGGTGGCGCGTGGGACAACGCGAAGAAGATGGTCGAGGACGGCGCGCACGGCGGCAAGGGCTCGTCGTCGCACGAGGCGACCATCATCGGCGACACGGTCGGCGACCCGTTCAAGGACACCGCCGGCCCGGCCATCAACCCGCTGCTCAAGGTCATGAACCTGGTGTCGCTGCTGATCGCCCCCGCCGTGGTGGCGCTCTGGTACGGCTCCACCGAGAATGCGACCGCGCGCAACCTGATCGCCCTCGGCGCGACCGCGGTGATCGTGGTGGCCGTGGTCATCAGCAAGCGGAAGCCGATCACCGTCGGCGGCGACGACCAGGGAAAAGCTGACGCTGCGCCGACGCAGCGCGAGAAGGTCAACGCCTGACGCACCGCAACACCGCGGCGCCCTCCCCACCGGGGAGGGCGCCGCTCCTATTTGCCCCGCCCCGCCACCTTCTCCGCGGGGGATCTTGCGCGAACGCCCCGGCGGTGCCCCGTTTGCCCGTGTCGCGGGGTACATCCGCGCAAGATCGCCGCGGGCGTCGGGGTCGGCGCTAGGCTGCACATCATGCGTAGGCCCCGCGCTGGATTCCTGCCGCTGCTGGTTGTGGTGGCGGCGGTTACGGGTGGGTGTGTGGCGGACGGGCCGCCGCCGAGGGTGTGGGCGGCATCGGTTTGTTCTGCGCTCAATCCGTGGCGCGAGGAGATCGCGACGCTGACCACCCGGGCACAGCAGCAGACGCCCACCTCGACGACGCCCCAGCAGGCCAAGGAGAACCTGGTCCGCATGCTGGAGGGGGCACGTGACGCCAGTGAGAAGGCGCGCGGCCGCATCGCGGACGCGGGAGTGCCCGAGGTCGAGGGCGGCGACGCGATCGCCGACGGGGTGAGCGGGTCGCTGGCGCAGGTGCGCGACGCCTACGGCCGGGCCGGCGAGGCGCTGCGCGCCCTGTCCACGGACGACGCATCCGCTTTCTACCAGGGCGTCAGCGCGGTGATGACGAAACTGCAGCAGGAGTACGACGACAGCGCCCTGGACACCAGCGAGCTGCGCTCCACCGAGCTGCAACAGGCGTTCGGCGAGGTGCCGGAGTGTCTCTGAACCGCCAGCTCGCCATGTTCTCCGCCGAGTCGGCCCGCCCGTCGGCGTACGACCTCGCGGGGCTGCTCGTCGGGCCGGGCCAGGTGACCCGGATGGGCGGCACGGCCCGGGTGTCGGTGGTCGTCGACGCGGCCTGGCGGGTGCACGCGCTGGCGGCCGAGTTCACCGCGCGAGGGCTGGAGACCAGCTGGGAGCCGGCCGCGATCGAGGGCCACTTCGGGGTGCGCACCGCGTACACCGGGATGCTCGCGCCGCTGGCGGAGGCGTGGTTGCGCGGGTCGGGCAAGCGCCCGCCGGCCGGGTTCGCCCTCGACGGGGCGCGGCTGCGGCTGTGGTTCGCGGCGGCGGGTTCGGTCGACCCGGAGGGCGACGGCGCGGTCCTGCGGCTCGGGGCCAGCGACGAGCACTGCGCGGCGCCGGCGCTGCGCGCGTTCACCGCGCTGGCCTGCATGGCCGAGCTGGGCCGGGGGCCGGTGCTGCGGATCAGCGGGCGGCGACGGGTGGCCCGGCTCCGTGAGCTGGTCGGCGAGCGTCCGACGACGGCCCCGCTGGGCGCGTGGCCCGGCGACCAGCCGGTCGCCGACGAGCCCGGTGATCAGGTGCTCCCTGCGGAGCAGGCAGAACCGCGTCCGGTGCGGGTCGCGCGGGCTCCGCGGCTACGCCCCGTGGCGCCAGGGCAGCTGGACACCGGTCAGATCGAGCCGCCCGCTGCGGAGCAGCCGCCGGACCCGACCTTGGCGCAGCCGGATCAGGCCGGGACGACCGGTCCGGTGCGGACCGGCAGCGACTTGACCGGGCCGTAGCGGGCCACCGGCGCGCCGGTGACGTGCGCCCAGTAGCGGTCGCCGTAGGACCAGTGCCACCATTCGGTCGGGTAGTTCACCATGCCGACCGAGGTCAGCGCGTCGCACAGGTAGCGCCGGTTGCGGGCGGCCTCGGCGGAGACGTTCTCGGAGTCGGTGTGGCAGGCCTCGCTGTCGGTGTCGTTGACCTGCGTGCCCATCCACAGCTCCACGCCGTCGGCGGTGCACAGCGTCAGGTCGACCGCGGCGCCGGCGACGTGCGGGGCGACCTCCGGCGGGGAGATGTACCGGCTGGCCCGGCGGTGATACCAGGCCTCGTCGTGGCCGGGCTGGATGACCCGCAGCCGCTGCTTGTGGGAGTCGAAGTACTCCTGCTGCAGGGTCAGCGGGCGGTAGCACTCGACGATCAGCAACCGCATCCCGGCAGGCAGCAGCGTCTGCGCGGTGACCAGCCGGTCCACCACGCTCAGGCGGACGTGGGCGAAGGCCCCCTCGCCGTCGGCGAGCCGTGGGTCGAGCCGCAGCGCGCCGACGGTACGCAGGTCGATCAGGCACTCGTCGCACTCGGCCACCGGCGTCTCCACGACCGCCGTGTCCGACAGCAGCACCATCTCCGCCATGACAACCCTCCCCGCCCCCGGCCCGCCCCGGTATGCGCCCGAGGGGTCCCCCCACCTGCCCGGTCGCGAAGTGAACGCCGGGACGGGTGGCTCGCCCCGTGCCGAGCCACCCGTATCTCCGACAGGAGAAAGACTCGCAGGCCGCGCTGGAACTTTTCTGTAATAGACGGGCGTCAGGCCGGTGGCCGCCTCAGTGGTCGCCGTCGAGCTCCCGGATCTCGCGCGCCCCGTGATCGTGGAAGGTGCGGCGGGCCCGTGCGCGGGCGGTCTGCGCGGCGGCCGTGTCGCCGCGGGCCGCCAGCAGCCGGGACCGGTCCAGTTCCAGGCGGGCCTGCCAGACCGGCACGTCCATGGCCTGCCAGATGTCGTGGGCCGCGTCGAAGCAGGCCTCGGCCAGGTCGAGCCGGTGTTCGGCGAGGTGGAGCTGGCCGAGCACGCGCAGCGTCGCGCCCTGGCCCCAGCGGTCGCCCATGGTGTGGCTGACCGACAGCGCCCACTCCAGCCGGGGCAGCGCCTCACCGTGGTGGCCCTGGCGCATCCGCGCCTTGGCCAGCGCGCGCACCGCGTACGCCTCCATCAGCTCGTCACCGAGGTCGTGGAAGATCGCGGCGGACTCGGCGCAGCGCCGCTCCGCCTGCGCCCACTCGTCCCGGGCCCGGTGGTAGAGCCCGAGCGTGCGCAGGGTGTGCCCCTCGCCGAGGCGGCTGCCGGCCCGCCGGTACGCGGCCAGCGACTCGGTGAGGTCGGCCAGCGCCCGGTCGTAGTCGCCCAGCTCCAGCCGCACCGAACCGGCGATGCGCCGGGAGTAGCCGATGCCGATGTCGTCGTGGGCGTCGTGCAGCAGCGTCGCGGCCTGGTCGAGGAAGTGCACGCCCTCGGCGAAGCGGCCCGGTTCGCGGCACGCGATGCCCAGCCCGGCCAGCGCGGCCGCCTGCCCGGGGAGGTCGTTCAGCTCGCGGAACAGGCTCAGCGCGGCCCGGAACTGCCGCCGCGCCTCGGTGTAGTGGTCCTGGTCGTAGCGCAGCTGGCCCAGCTCGGTGAGGATCACCGCCTCGTCGTGCGGCTTGCCCGCGCGCCGGGCCGCGGTCAGGGCCGCCTCGATCACCCGGGTGCGGGCCGCGAACCGGTTCGCGCCCATGAAGGCCGACGCGTTGCGGGCCGAGGCGAACTCGCAGACCAGGTCGTACAGGCCGAGCGCGAGCGCCCGCTCCACCCCCGAGGCCAGCGCGGATTGCTCCGCCTCGAACCAGTCCCAGGGGTCGGCGATGACCAGCGCGGTCAGCTCCTCCGACACGTCGTGCGGGCTGAACGGCCGCCGCCACCGGATCTCGGCGGGCGGCGAGTCGACCGCGGTGCGGTGGATCAGCGCCAGCCAGCCGCGCAGCGCCCGCGCCACCGCGTCGGCCAGGTCCTGCGCGGGCTCCTCCAGCGCGGCGCACTCGCGGGCGTACAGCCGGATCAGGTCGTGCAGGCGGTAGCGCAGCCCGCCCATGCGGTCCACCCCGACGAACTCGACCAGCTGCGCGTCGACCAGCTGCTCGACCAGCTCCTCGGCCTCGGCCAGGGAGGTCTCGACCAGCCAGGACACCACCCAGGGCGAGAAGTCGGGCACGCCGAACCAGCCCAGCCGGCGCAGCGTGGCGCGGCAGTCGGGGTCCAGCGCCCGGTAGCTGAGCTCGATGCTGCTGCGTACGCCGACGTCGCCGGCGGACAGGTGGTTGAGCCGGCGGCTCTCGTCGGCGAGCCGGTCGGCCAGCGGCTTGAGCGGCAGCGCCCGCCGCCCGGCCAGCCGGGCGCTGACGATGCGCAGCGCCAGCGGCAGGTTGCCGCAGTACTCGACGATCCGGCGGGCGGCGTCGAGGTCCTCGTCGACCCGCTCGTCCCCGGCGAGCCGCCGCAGCAGCAGCAGCGCCTCGTCGGGCTCCAGCACGCGCAGGTCGGTCAGCGTGGTGCCGGACAGCCCGGCCAGGCGGTCCCGGCTGGTGATGACGACGGCGTTGCCCGGGTGGCCCGGCAGCAGCGGCCGCACCTGCTGCTCCGCGGCGGCGTCGTCGAGCACCAGCAGCATGCGGCGCTGTGCCAGCAGCGTGCGGTACAGGTCGGCCCGCTCGCCGAGGCCCTCCGGCAGTTGGGCCTGCTCGACGCCGAGCGCACGCAGGAACCGGGACAGCACCTCGCCCGGCTCGGCCGGGACGTCGCTCATGCCGCGCAGCTCCGCGTAGAGCTGGCCGTCCGGGAAGTGCTCGACCAGCCGGTGGGCCACCGCGGTGGCCAGGGTCGACTTGCCGGTGCCGCCCGGACCGGCGATGACCTGCACGGCCGGGGCGCCGCCGGTCGGCAGCAGGGCATGCGCCAGCGCCTCCAGTTCGGCGGCCCGGCCGGTGAAGTCGGCCGGCACCGGCGGCAACTGCGCGGGCACGGGGTGCACCGTGCCCGGTCCGGCCAGCTCCGGTGACTGGGCCGCGACCGCGAGCTGCTCGGTGCCGCCCCGCAGGATCGCGTGGTGCAGCGCGGTGAGTTCCGGGCCGGGCTCCACACCCAGCTCGGCGATGAGCACGTCGCGGCCCTCGCGGTAGCAGGCCAGCGCCTCGGCCTGGCGGCCCAGCCGGTACAGCACGGTCATCAGCTGGCCACGCAGCCGCTCGTTGGTCGGCCGGTGCCCGATCAGCACGGTCAGCTCGGCGACCAGGTCGCCCCACAGCCCGGCGGCGATCTCGGCGGCGATGCGCTCCTCGACGGCCGCGGCCCGCAGCTCGTCCAGCCGGGACGCCTGCACGGTCAGCTCCGTGGCGTCCAGGCCGGACAGCGCGGGGCCCTGCCAGAGCGCGTCGGCGCGGCGCAGCAGCGCGGCGGCTCCGGCGTGGTCGCCGGCGGCCGCCGCGGCACGTCCCTGCGCCAGCAATCCGGTGAAGACCTCGACGTCGAGCGTGTCCGGCTCGATCCGGATCACGTAGCCCGGGGCGGCGGTGTTGATGAGGTCGCCGGCACCGTGCTTGGCGAAGGTGCGGCGCAGCGTGGAGACGTAGGTCTGGATCAGCGCGCGGGCGGTGTCGGGCGGATCGTCGGCCCACAGGATGTCGACCAGTCGGCTGGCCGACACCACCCGGCCGTGCTCCAGGAGCAGCGCGGCGAGCAGGGCTTTCGGTTTCGCGCCGCCGAGCGGCACCGCCTCGTCGCCGGCGTCCGCCGAGACGGGTCCGAGCAGCCGGAACTCCACCTCGCACTCCTCCGCCGCGTTACTAGATCGATCCAGCGTACGGCCGGACGGTGGCAGAGGACCACAGCCCGACACGACATCGCAGGTCAGAGGCTAGCGCATCGGCGAGATGGCCAATTTGTCCAGGTGCTTCCGGCGGGGTGCCGGGGCAGCGGCCCCACCTGCGGGTTGGCGGAGTTTCGCCATGGCGTAACCCCGCCAACGCCATCTATTCACTAGGAAACAACGGGCCGGTAGACCGTTGTCATGTTCTCCCCCTCACAGCCTTCCCGCCTCCGGCGCAGGCGCTGGCAGCTGATCTCGGCGGCCACCGCGGCACCGCTGCTGGCGGCGGGTCTCGCCGTCCTGCAGGCGCCCGCGGTCGCCGCGCCGAGCAAACCCACCACCCCAGCCAAGCCGACGGCGACCCACAAGGTCACGCTGGTCACCGGCGACGTCGTCACGGTCACCACGATGGCCGACGGCAAGCAGATCGCCGATGTGGACCGGCCCGCCAACGCGCTCGGCGGCGTGCGTCTGCAGCAGATCAAGGGTGACCTGTACGTCATCCCCGACGAGGCGGTGGCGCTGCTCGGCGCGAACAAGCTCGACCGGCGGCTGTTCAACGTCACCGACCTGATCGAGATGGGCTACGACGACGCGAAGTCGTCGGGCGTGCCGCTGATCGCCACGTACACCGCGGCGCAGACCCGCGCGGCCGGCGAGCCGAAGGCTCCCCGTGGCAGCAAATTGACCCGCAAGCTCAACGGCATCCGGGGCGCGGCGCTCACCGCGGACAAGAAGCAGGCCCGCTCCTTCTGGAAGACCGTCGTGCCACAGGGCAGCACGACGGCTGGAAAGGGCAACGCGGTCCTCGGCGAGGGTGTGGCCAAGCTGTGGCTCGACGGCCGGGTCGAGGTCAACCTGAAGGAGAGCGTGCCGCTGATCGGCGCGCCCGAGGCCTGGGCCGCCGGCTACACCGGCAAGGGCGTCAAGGTGGCGGTGCTGGACACCGGCATCGACGTCAACCACCCGGACCTCAAGGACCAGATCGACGGCACCGCCAGCTTCGTGCCCGGTGAGGCGATCACCGACGTCAACGGACACGGCACGCACGTGGCCGGCACCATCGTCGGCACCGGCGCGGCCTCCGGCGGCGAGCTGAAGGGTGTCGCGCCCGACGCCGACCTGATCGTCGGCAAGGTGCTCGGCGGCACCGAGGGCTACGGCCTCGACTCGTGGATCATCGCCGGTATGGAGTGGGCCGCTCAGCAGGGCGCCGACGTCGTCAACATGAGCCTCGGCGACACCTACCCGACCGACGGCAGCGACCCGATGTCGCTCACGGTCGACGCGCTGTCCGCGCAGTACGGCACGCTGTTCGTGATCGCCGCCGGCAACGCGGGTCCAGAGACCATCTCCACCCCGGGCGCGGCCGCCTCGGCGCTGACCGTCGCCGCGACCGACAAGCAGGACAACCTCGCGTACTTCTCCAGCACCGGCCCGCTGGCCTACTCCGGCGGCATGAAGCCGGACATCGCCGCGCCCGGCGTGGACATCACCGCGGCCCGCTCGCAGGAGATGACCGACGGCGGCGAGGGCCTCTACCGCACCATCAGCGGCACCTCGATGGCGACCCCGCACGTGGTCGGCGCGGCCGCGATCCTGGCCCAGCAGCACCCCGACTGGACCGGCGCGGCGCTCAAGGAACACCTGATGAGCAGCGCGAAGGGCCTGGCCGAGTGGTACTCGCCGTACGAGGTCGGCACCGGCCGACTCGACGTGGCCGCCGCGGTGAAGACCGGCGTCCGGGGCACCGGCTCGCTGTTCTTCGGCAACTACACCTGGCCGCACGAGGCGAGCGACGTCGCGGTGACCAAGGACCTGACCTTCACCAACACCGGCTCTACTGCCGTCACGCTGAACCTGGCGCTGACCAACACGGGCGGCCCGTTCACCCTGGGCGCGACCTCGGTGACGATCCCGGCCGGCGCGAAGGCGACCGTCCCGGTCACCGGCGACCCGCAGGCCGCCGCCGCGGGCCAGCGCCACGTCGGCTACGTGATCGGCACCGACGCGACCACCGGCCAGCCGGTGACCCGCACCTCGGTCGCGCTGATCAAGGAAGACGAGCGCTACGACCTCACCATCAAGCTGATCGGCCGGGACGGCAAGCCGACCGCCGGCTACGTCGGCATCAACATGGCCGGTGACCAGTGGCCGTACTCGGCGTACATCGAGGGTTCGGTCACCCTGCGCATGCCGAAGGGCGTCTACACCATCGCGTCGTATCTCGACGTCGCCGGTGAGCGGTCGGACCGCAGCGGTCTGGCAGTGCTGGTCGACCCGGAGACGGTGCTCGGCGACGGGCCCGCCGAGGTGGTGCTGGACGCGAGCAAGGCGCGCCTGCTGCAGACCGAGGCGCCGCAGCGCACCGAGGACCGCCAGCGCAAGGTGGACTACAACATCCACTTCACCGGCCTGGACTCGTGGTTCGACGTGCGCGGCGCATACCAGGTCCCGCCGATGTACGACGACCTCTACGTGGCGCCGACCGAGCCGATGACCAAGGGCGAGTTCATCTTCACCTCGCGCTGGCGCAAGGGCGAGCCGATGTTCCGCCTGACGGCGTTCGGCGGCCTGTTCGACATCCCGGCCACCACGCAGGCCGGTTCGCTGCTCGGCACCGCCACCGACCACCTGAAGGCCGTGTACGCGGGCAAGGGCTCCGCGGCCGACTTCACGAAGGTCAACGCCAAGGGCAAGATCGCCGTGGTGGAGCGCAGCGACGAGGTCACCGCGGACGAGCGCGTCGCCAACGCGATCGCCGACGGGGCCAAGGCCGTCGTTTTCGTCAGCGACCGCCCCGGCACCTCGATGGAGTACGCCGGCGAGTCCACCGTTCCGGTCGCCTCCGTGCACCGGGACGCGGGCCAGCTGCTGATCAAGATGGCGAAGCTGGGCTGGATCACCTTCACCGCCAAGCGTGTGGAGTACACCCCGTTCGTCTACGACCTGACCCGCGACTACCCCGGCCAGGTGCCGAACAAGCCGCTGGTCTACAAGCCGAGCCAGCGGGACCTCGCCAAGATCGACGCGCGCTGGTACAACGCCGCGACGCCGGGCGACGCCTCCGGCTACCGGTACGACCTGACGCTCAGCCCGTCGCTCGGCTTCCACGAGCGCGAGTGGCACCCGGGCACCCGCACCGAGTGGGTCACCCCCGGACAGGTCTGGGTCGAGTCGCACGCGCAGCAGATCGCCACGGAGCTGCCGTGGGAGATGGTGTCCGGCGTCAACACGTACGCCAAGGGCAGCACCACCCGCACCGACTGGTTCGCCCCGGCGGCCCGGCCCGGTTTCAGCGACTCGTTCGGCGTGTACAACTCCCGTGCGCAGAACTACCTGACCTGGAACGTGCAGCCGTGGAGCTCGGCCAGCGACACCATGCGGCTGGGCGGCTACCTGCCGTGGGGCGCGACGCCGACCCACCTGCAGATGTTCCAGGGCGACACGCTGATCCACGACAACGCGTTCAGCGCGGACATGCAGTGGAAGGAGGTGCCGGCGGAGAACCTGCCGTACCGGGCCGTGCTCGACGCGGAGCGGTCCGCCGAGCAGTTCCGGCTGTCCACCCGTACGCACAGCGAGTGGACCTTCATGTCGGGCTTCGTCGACTCGGACTACTTCCAGCCGTTCTCGGTGCTGAACCTGGACTACCTGCTGGACAGCGACCTGCACGGTGACGTGAAGGCCGGCGCCTGGCAGCAGATCCGCCTGCACCCGGTGTCGATGGACCTGGGCACCGTGCCCGGCAAGATCAAGACGGTGACCCTGGACGTCTCCTACGACGACGGCAAGACCTGGCAGAAGGTCAACGTGGTCAAGGGCAAGGACGGCTACTGGACGGGCTCGTTCAAGGCGAACGGCAAGGCCGGCGGCTTCCTGTCGATCCGCGGCTACGCGGCGACCGACGCCGGTTTCAGCGTCAAGCACGAGATCATCCGGGCCTACGGCCTGCGATGAGTCCCAGTGTCGGGCCCCGGGGAGGCGACTCCCCGGGGCCCTTCCCGTCACCAGGGTCGCCAGCAGGGTCTATTCAAGATCTGCCGGTATGGCGCATACTCTCCCCGCCGCCGCTGACGGAAAGGGGCAGGTCGCCGATGCTGGGTGTGCTCGGGCTCGACCCTGAGGAGGAGTTCGTCTACCGGGCCCTGCTCGGCCGACCCAGCGCCACCGCGATGCTGCTGGCCGACCTGCTGGACCGGCCCGAGCCCGTGGTCGACCAGGCGTTGTCCCGCCTGGTGGAGAACGGCCTGGCCCTGCGCTCAGGTGGAGAGGCGTTCGTCGCCGCGCCGCCCGCGATGGCGCTGGGCGCGCTGATCACCGAGCGCCGTGACGGGCTGCGCATCGCCGAGCAGGCGCTGGTCACCCTGGCCGAGGAACACCGGGCGGCGGTCGCCGGGCGCAGCATCAGCGAACTGATCGAGGTGGTCTCCGGCGTGGACGCCATCCGGCACCGCTTCCAGCAGGTGCAACAGGCGGCCCGCACGGAGATCCGCAACTTCGTCACCGCGCCGTACCTCGCCGTGCCGCCGGGTTCCAACGCGCAGGAGGATGCGGCCGCGGCGCGCGGGGTGCGCTTCCGAGTCGTGCTGGAACGCTCGGTGCTGGCCCAGCCCAACATCATCGACGAGGTCGTCGACTCGCTGGAGCGCGGCGTGGAGCTGCGGGTGGCCGACCAGCTGCCGATGAAGCTCATCCTCGCCGACAGCGAACTCGCCCTGGTGCCGGTCACCGCTCCGAGCGCGGCACAGCCCGGCAGCGAGCCCGGGGCGGTCTTGCTGCACCGCAGCGGTCTGCTGGCCGCGCTGGAAGCCCTGTTCGAGACGGTATGGCAGCGCGCCTACCCGCTGGAGCTGTCGAGCCTGGGGTCGGACGGGTTACCGTACGTCGAGCTGGACACCGACGGGCCCACCGAGCTGGACCGCCGGATCCTGTCGCTGCTGCTGTCGGGCCTGACGGACCAGGCGGTCGCGACGCAGCTCGACCTGTCGCTGCGCACCCTGCAGCGCCGGCTGCGCCACCTGATGGACCTGGCCGGCGTGGACACCCGCATGCAGCTGGGTTGGCACGCCGCCCGACACGAATGGGCCTGAGTTGAAGCGACCGCTGCTGATCCTGCTCACCACCGCCCTGCTGGCGACGTCGGCGGCCGGCTGTGGCGATGACGACGACGCGATGGCGCTGCGGCCGGGCGAGGCACTGACCGAGGACGCGAACCGGCTGGTCCGGCAGCTGATGGAGATCGACTTCAAGGACCGCACCGCGCCGGACGGCGCCCCGGTGGCGTGCAGCGTGCGCTCGTTCGGCGCGGCCCCCGAGGGCGCGAGCAATGTCGGGCAGCTCACCACCATCTGGGCGAAGACGGTGTGCGGCGCGCCCGGCCCGGACGGGATGCTCGGTTTGTCCATGGTGCCTGTCAAGATCACGTTGGGCGGGCAGCCGGAGCTGTTCATGCCGCAGGACGGCGCGCAGAATGCGGCTGACCTGGAGAAACTCTTCCCCGATCTCGGGGTCGACCTGGCCGGGGAATGGTCGGAGTTCCCGGAGATGCGGGCCGAGCTGGAGGCGCGCGCGGCCGGACGGTGAGCCAGCGCACCCCGATCAGATGGTTGCCACCCGGGAATCCCCCTTGTCCGTATTGTGGCGGGGAGTATGGTGTCTGCGGTCACAGGAATGTGCCCGTACGTCGATGGGGTGCGCAACCCCTGGCGCACACTGAGCGTTACCTTGGACATCCGCGGACCGTGTCGCTCCCGCGACGCCCACCGTTACCGACCGCTGCGTAACCTCAGACCGAGCCACCTCAGACCGGCCGCCACCACCCGGCGGCGCCAGCCACCCGGACCACTGCGGAGAAGAAACGTGCCGACAGCTTCCAGGAACCGTCTAGTCATCGTCGAGTCTCCGGCGAAGGCGAAGACGATCTCGGGGTACCTCGGCCCGGGTTACGTCGTCGAGGCGAGCCTCGGGCACATCCGCGACCTGCCTGCCGGCGCCAAGCAGATGCCGGAGAAGTACAAGAAGGAGCCGTGGGCCTACCTCGGCGTCGACGTCGACAACGGCTTCGCCCCGGTATATATCGTCAACCCGGACCGCGCGAAGCACGTCACGCGCCTCAAGGCCCTGATGAAGGACGCCGACGAAGTCCTGCTGGCCACAGATGAGGACCGCGAGGGCGAGGCCATCGCCTGGCACCTGGTCGAGACGCTGAAGCCCAAGGTGCCGGTCAAGCGCATGGTGTTCCACGAGATCACCAAGCCGGCCATCCAGGCCGCCGTGGCCAACCCGCGCGACATCGACCGCGACCTGGTCGACGCGCAGGAGACCCGGCGCATCCTGGACCGGCTCTACGGCTACGACGTGTCCGCGGTGCTCTGGAAGAAGGTCCAGCGCGGCCTGTCCGCCGGCCGGGTGCAGTCGGTGGCGACCCGCATCGTGGTCGAGCGCGAGAAGCAGCGCATGGCGTTCCGCGCCGCCGACTACTGGGACATCACCGCCACCCTCGCCGTCGAGAAGGCGAGCGAGACCGGCCCGCGCACGTTCACCGCGACCCTGATCGCGCTGGACGGCGACCGCATCGCCACCGGCAAGGACTTCGAGCCGACCACCGGCAGGCTGCGCCCGGGCTCGGGCGTCGTGCAGCTCGACGGCGACGGCGCGCGCGGCCTGGCCGCCCGGCTCGACGACCGGCCGTTCACCGTCACCAAGGTTGAGGAGAAGCCGTACCGGCGCAAGCCGTACGCGCCGTTCATCACCTCGACGCTGCAGCAGGAGGCGGCCCGCAAGCTGCGCTTCTCCTCGGCGGCCACGATGCGCACCGCGCAGCGGCTGTACGAGAACGGCTACATCACCTATATGCGTACCGACTCGGTGAACCTCTCCGAGTCCGCGATCGCCGCCGCCCGCACCCAGATCGCCGAGCTGTACGGCTCCGGCGCGGTGCCGCCGCAGCCCCGCCGCTACTCCGGCAAGGTGAAGAACGCCCAGGAGGCGCACGAGGCGATCCGCCCCGCCGGTGACACCTTCCGCACCCCGGGCGCGGTCCGCAACGAGCTCTCCACCGAGGAGTACCGGCTCTACGAGCTGATCTGGCAGCGCACCATCGCCTCGCAGATGTCCGACGCGGTCGGCATGACGGTCAGCGTGCGCATCCGTGCCACGACCGCGCAGAACGAGGAGGCCGACTTCGCGGCCAGCGGCCGGACCATCACCGACCCCGGCTTCCTGCGGGCCTACGTCGAGTCGTCCGACGACGAGTCCGCCGAGGCCGACGACGCCGAGCGCAAGCTGCCGGTGCTGGTCAAGGACCAGAAGCTGACCGAGGAGGGCCTGGAGGCCGTCGGCCACACCACCCAGCCGCCCGCCCGCTACACCGAGGCCTCGCTGGTCAAGGCGCTCGAAGAGCTGGGCATCGGCCGCCCGTCCACGTACTCGTCGATCATGCAGACGATCCAGGACCGCGGTTACGTGATCAAGCGGGGCCAGGCGCTGATCCCGACGTTCGTCGCGTTCGCCGTGATCGGGCTGCTGGAGCAGCACTACCCGCGGCTGGTCGACTACGGCTTCACCGCCGCGATGGAGGACCAGCTCGACCAGATCGCCGGCGGCGACGCCACCGCGCTGGAGTTCCTGACCTCCTTCTACTTCGGCTCGCCGAGCGCCGAGGTGGGCAGCGTCGCGCAGGCCGGCGGCCTGAAGAAGCTGGTCACCGAGCACCTCGGCGCGATCGACGCGCGCAGCATCAACTCGATCAAGCTGTTCACCGACGACCAGGGCCGCGACGTGGTGGTCCGGGTCGGCAAGTTCGGCCCGTACCTGCAGCGCAGCGCACCGGGCGGCAACGGCAAGGGCCCGGTCGCCGACGACGCCGACCCCGACGCCGAGACCGCGTCCGAGGGCGACCGCGTCTCGATCCCGGACGGCGTCGCACCCGACGAGCTGACCCCGGAGAAGGTCGACGAGCTGTTCCTCGGCGGCGGCGGCGAGCGCAAGCTCGGCGAGCACCCGCAGACCGGCGAGCCGGTGGTGCTCAAGTCCGGCCGGTACGGCCCCTACGTGTCCAGCGGCGAGACCAACTCGTCGCTGCTCAAGACGCAGAAGCCGGACGAGCTGTCGCTGGCCGACGCGCTACGGCTGCTGTCGCTGCCGCGGCTGGTCGGCAAGGACGCCGAGGGCCAGGACATCTTCGCCAAGAACGGGCGGTACGGCCCGTACATCGAGCGCGAGGGCGACTCCCGGTCCCTGGAGAACGAGGAGCAGCTCTTCACGGTCACCCTGGAGCAGGCGCTGGCGCTGCTGGCCGCCCCGAAGCAGCGGGGCCGCCGTGCGGCGCAGCCCCCGCTGCGGGAGATGGGCGTCGACCCGCTCACCGACAAGCCGCTGGTCATCAAGGACGGCCGGTTCGGGCCGTACGTGACCGACGGGGAGTCCAACGCGTCGCTGCGGCGCGGGCAGACCCCGGAGAGCCTGACCATCGAGCAGGCCAGCGAGATGCTCTCGGAGAAGCGGGCCAAGGGTCCGGCTCCGAAGAAAACTCCGGCGAAGAAGGCGCCCGCGAAGAAGGCGACCGCGGCCAAGGCGACGACGGCCACAAAGGCTGGAGCTGCGAAGAAGGCCACCACGGCCAAGGCCGCGACCGCGAAGAAGGCCGCCACGGGGGCCGCCAAGAGCGTGCCAAAGAAGGCTGCCGCGAAGAAGACAGCAAGCTGACCGCTTACCGACCCTGCCCAGGGTCGTTGACCCTGGGTAGGGTGTCGATGCGAGCGTGGCGACCGGTTCGGTTCCCGGAACGTACGCCGCGGTGAGGAGCGGATCAGTGTCCACACCAGCTGTCAGTGCCGGGCCGTTGCGCCGGGTGCCGGTACAGGGGCGCAGTGTCGCGCGGGTGCAGCGCATGCTCGACGCGTGCGCTGAGTTGATCGACGAAGTCGGCTACGACGGGTTGAGCACGACGCTGCTCGCCGAGCGGGCCGGCGTCGCGATCGGGTCGGTCTACCAGTTCTTCCCGGACAAGCGGGCCATCGTGCAGGCGCTGACCCTGCGCAACGTCGAGGCATACCTGGAGCGGCTGGCCGAGCGGATCCCCGCCGGCGAGCTCGCGCACTGGTGGGACGGCGTCGACGGGGCCATCGAGGAGTACATCGAGCTGCACCGCAGCGTGCCCGGCTTCCGTACGCTGCACTTCGGCGACGTGGTGGACGTGCACCTGATCGACGCGGAGCGCGACAACAACGCGGTCATCGCCGATCACCTCGCGGACCTGCTCATCCGCTTCCACAACGCGCCGGACTCGCGGGAGCTGCGCTTCGCGCTGACCGTCTCGGTCGAGGCCGCCGACGCGCTGATCAAGCTCGCGTTCCGCCGTCACCCGGACGGCGACGCCGCCGTGCTGGCAGAATCGAAGCGGCTGGTACGGGGCTACCTGCAGACCTTCGCTCTCGCATAAGCAGGCGTCGGGCCGTACCACTCCCTCGTTTTTGTGGCAAGTCTTCAGGGTCGAACCAGGGTCGGCCCTCGCCGGGGCAGGACTAGAGTGAAGCCGCAGGACGCCCGGGCGCTATTGCCATGGCCAAGGCACAGCGAGCACGCTGAGGCCAGGACGGGCAGTGACGCGGGGAGGGTACGGCCATCAGCACGCCATCGCAGGGAGCGGACGCCGCGCCGTTCCTGGCCGCTCAGGCGGACCTGACCGGCGGCGCGGAACTGCGCGCGATCCTGCGCATCCGGCCGTTCCGCCGCCTGTGGCTGGTGCTCAGCGTCGCCTCGCTCGGCGACTGGCTGGGCCTGCTGGCCACGGCCACGTTCGCCTCGGCACAGGTGTCCGGCAACGCCGCGAAGGGCCTGGCCTTCGGCTCGGTCATCGCGGTGCGCCTGCTGCCCGCGCTGGTGCTCGGCCCGCTGGCCGGCGTGATGGCCGACCGGTGGGACCGGCGCTACACGATGGTCATCTGTGACCTGCTGCGATTCGTGTTGTTCGCCACGATCCCAACCGTCGCTCTCTACTCCACCGACGCCAAGATCACGGTCGGCTGGGCGGCCGCCGCGACGTTCCTCATCGAGGCGATCACGCTGATCTGGATCCCGGCCAAGGACGCCGCGGTCCCGAACCTGATCCCGCGCGCCCGGCTGGAGGCCGCGAACCAGCTCACCCTGATCACGACGTACGGCATCACGCCGGTGCTCGCCGCCGCCGTGCTGGCCGGGTTGAACCAGTTCTACCAGTGGATGGAGCGTTCCGGCCTGACCGTCGCGGCCTGGGCCCGCCCCTCCAGCCTCGCGCTGTACTTCCTCGCCTTCTCCCGCCTGGCCAGCGCGCTGGTCGTGCTCTACGGCATCCGGGAGATATCCGGCCACAACGGCGGCGGCAAGCAGGAGACCAGCATGCTGCGCCAGTTCACCGACGGCTGGCGCTTCATCGGCAAGACGCCGATGGTCCGCGGCCTGGTGCTGGGCATCCTGGGCGCGTTCGCGGCCGGCGGCGTGGTCATCGGCACCGGCCAGTTCTTCGCGCTGTCCCTCGGCGGCGGCGACGCCACCTTCGCCATCCTGTTCGCGGCCATCTTCATCGGGCTGGGGCTGGGCATCGCCCTGGGCCCGCGCCTGATCGGCGGCCTGTCGCGGCGGCGCTGGTTCTGTCTGAGCATCATGCTGGCGGGCGCGTCCGTCGCGCTGCTCTCGCTGGCCCCGCACCTGTCGCTGGCCGTCGTCGGTGCGCTGCTGGTCGGCTCCGGCGCGGGCATGGCCTTCCTGTCCGGCACCACGCTGCTCGGCGGCGAGGTCGACGACGAGGTGCGCGGCCGCGTCTTCGCCGTGGTGCAGACCGGCACCCGCGTGGTGCTGATGCTGGCCATCTCGCTGTCCGGCGTGCTGGTCGGCCTGGGCGGCTCGCACGACGTGGGCGGCACCGGCGTCCCGATCTCCTCGACCCGGGTGCTGCTGGCCATCGCCGGGGTGCTGGGCATCCTGGCCGGGTTCTGGGCGCTGCGCCAGATGGACGACAAGCCCGGCGTGCCGCTGCTGGCCGACCTGGTCAGCTCGATGCGCGGCCGCCCGCTCGGCATCGCCGAGCCGTCGGCGAAGGCCGGTGTGTTCATCGTCTTCGAGGGCGGCGAGGGCGCGGGCAAGTCGACCCAGATCGCCCAGCTGGCCCAGCACCTGCTGGCCGACGGCCGGTCCGTGGTGGTGACCCGCGAGCCCGGGGCGACCGAGATCGGCGCGCGCATCCGCAAGATGGTCCTCGACACCCACACCAGCGCGTCCGGGCCGGTCGGCGCGAGTGCGCTGGCCCCGCGGGCCGAGGCGCTGCTCTACGCCGCCGACCGGGCCCACCACGTGACGGCCGTGGTGCGCCCCGCGCTGCGCCGCGGCGAGATCGTCATCTCCGACCGGTACGTGGACAGCTCTCTGGCATACCAGGGGGCCGGGCGCACCCTGCCGGTCGACGAGATCTCCTGGCTGTCCGCCTGGGCCACCGGCGGTCTCAAGCCCGACCTGGTGGTGCTGCTCGACATCGACCCGCAGACCGGGCTGGCCCGCGTCGGCCGGCGCGGCGAGGCCGACCGCCTGGAGCAGGAGTCGATCGACTTCCACGAGCGGGTCCGGCACGGGTTCCTCGACCTGGCCGCCGCCGATCCGGCCCGCTACCTGGTGCTCGACGGCACCCGGGACGAGCAGGAGCTGGCCGCGGAGATCGGGATCCGGGTCGCGAAGCTGCTGCCGCCGCTGCCCGCCTCCGTCGACGGGGCCGGGGGCGGCACCGCCGGCCGGGTTCCCGCGCCGGGTGAGCCGCCCGTCGCCGACGGGACGCCCGCCGAGTTACGGGCCACTCGGGCTTGAGCCGAGGGCGGCGGATGGACCGTGTCAGCGTGTCCCCGTAAGGTCGGTGGAGTGGCGGGAGCAGGCATGAGCGGGCAGGTGGCAGCGTGACGGACGTCTTCGACCAGCTCGTCGGCCAGCCCGAGGCCGTCGCGACGCTGCGGGCCGCCGCCCGTGCCGGGGACGCGGTGCTGCGTGGCGAGGCCGTCGGCGCAGGCGCGATGACCCACGCCTGGCTGTTCACCGGCCCGCCCGGTTCCGGCCGCTCGGTCGCCGCCCGCTCCTTCGCCGCCGCGCTCCAGTGCACCGACCAGGCCGCCGGACCCGGCTGCGGCCACTGCGCCGGATGCCACACCACACTCGGCGGCACCCACCCGGACGTGCGCTTCGTGGTGCCCGACGGGCTGAGCATCCCGGTCGCGCTGATGCGTGAGCTGGTGCTGCGCTCGGCCACCACCCCGGCCAACGGCCGCTGGCAGGTGCTGCTCATCGAGGACGCCGACCGGCTCACCGAGGCGGCCGGCAACGCGCTGCTCAAGGCCGTCGAGGAGCCGCCGGACCGGACGATCTTCCTGCTCTGCGCGCCCTCGGACCACCCCGACGACATCTCCGTCACCATCCGGTCGCGCTGCCGGTTGGTGCCGCTGCGCCAGCCGGCCGCCGAAGCCGTGAGCACGCTGCTGGTGGAGCGCGACGGCGTCGACCCGCGCACCGCCGCCTGGGTCGCCGCGGCCGCGCAGGGCCATGTCGGGCGGGCACGCAGGCTCGCCGCCGACAGCCAGGCCCGCGACCGGCGGGCCGCGGTGCTGGCCGTGCCGCGCCAGCTGACCGGTGTGGGCGCCTGCTTCGACGCCGCGAGTTCGCTGATCGAGGCCGCCGAGGCGGAGGCCGCCGCCGCGGTCGCCGAGACCGACGCCGCCGAGCGGGCCGCGCTGGAGATGGCGCTCGGCGCGGGCGGCACCGGCAAGGGCGCCGCCGGCGCGGCACGCGGCATCGCCGGGCAGCTGAAGGACCTGGAGAAGCGGCAGAAGTCACGGGCGACCCGGGCCCAGCGCGACGCCCTCGACCGCGCCCTGCTGGACCTGGCGGGCTTCTACCGCGACGTGCTCAACGCCCGCTGGGGCGGCCCGGTCTCACCCGTGCACGCGGACACCGCCGCGCTCGCCGAGGCCGCCGCCCAGCGCTGGACTGCCGAGAGCACCCTGCGCCGCCTCGAGTCGGTGCTCGCCTGCCGCACCGCCATCGACACCAACGTCAAACCCCGCATCGCCGTCGAAGCCATGATGCTCGAACTCTGGCGCGGCTGACCCCCACCCCGTCTCGTGCCGCAACTCTTAACGAGTTGCGGCTTCAGGCTGCGCGGGTGAGGCCGACTCTATAAGAGTTGCGGCAGGTGGGGGGACGGGTGGGGTGGGTTGTCCACAGGGGTTGTCCACAGGGGTGTCGGTGGTGGGGGATTTGCCGGTAGCGTTCTGGCGGAATCGATGCCGTCCATTGAGGAGCCGCCGCATGCCCCGGGAGATCGACGACGCCTGGATCGAGGAGGCGATCGCGTCATACCGGCGGATCGAGGAGCGGCAGGCAAGCCTCGCCCGCGCCCTGGCCGAGCTGGAGGTGACCGTGCACGACCCCGACGACCTGGTCGAGGTCGTGGTCGGTGGGGACGGCGCGGTCCGCAAGGTGGTGGTGACCGGCTCGCTCGACGGGCTGACCGCTCCGCAGCTGTCGCGCGCGATCCAGCAGGCGATCACCGCGGCGCACGACGCCGCGGCGTGGGCCCGGCGCAAGGTGTACGAGGAGACGTTCGGCGACTTCATTGCGCTCGGAGGTGCCCGGTGACGAACGAGCTGGCGGATCGGATCGGCGGGCTCGCCGCCGAGGTGGCCGGGCTCGTCCCGGCGCTGGACCGCGCGGCGCCCGCACCGGCGGCGGTCGACGCGCCGGGCCGCCTGTCGCGCCTGGCCGGCCGGGTCGTCGACTGGCAGCGTGCGGCGTGGTCCGGGCACGTGGACACCGCCCGCCGCCTCGACCGGGAACTCACCGAGCTGGCACACGGCGTGCGTGCCGCCGGCAGCACCTACCGGATGACCGAGCAGGACCGGGGCGGGCTGGTGTGATGGACGCGCTGCGGCACCTGCAAGCGAACACGGCCGGCCTGCTGGCCCAGGTCGACGAGAGCCTCGCCCGCTGGGGCGCGCCCGAGCAGCACCCGGTGTGGCCGCTGCTGCGGCGCACGGGCGCGCTGCCCGGTGATGCCGTGGCCGGGTTGGCGGGCTGGTCGCCGGAGTCGTGGCGGCAGCAGGCGGCGGCGCTGCGGGGTCATGCCGAAGCGGTGGCGGTCGTCGGCGACGACCTCGACCGGCTGCCGTCCTGGGAGGGCCGGGCCGGTGACGCGTTCGCGGCGGCCCGGCAGCGGATCGGCGGTGACGCCGCGTCCTGGGCCGCCAGGCTGCGGGCCGACGCGGCGTTTCACGAGGAACTGGCCGACGTGTTGACGGCGGGCCGGGCGGCGGTCGCCCGCGAGCTGGCCCGGGTCGCCGGCAGCGCGGAAGCGGTCGCTCTGGTCACAGACGTCGACCTGCCGGCCGCGGGTGGGGAGAGCGCCTCCGGGCCGGTGCCCACCGTCCGGGCCCAGGCTGCCGCGACGATCGCGGCAGCCCTGCTGGCCGCGGTCGACACGCTGCTGACGGAGCTGGACGAGCTGTCGGCGCGCGGCCCGGTGGTCGTGGAGACGAGAGTGGTGGCGGCGGACATCCCGTCCACCGCCACCACGTTGCGCGTCGAGCTGTAGATACGGCGTCAGCCCAGCAGATCCTCCGGCCCGCCGGAGGTGCGGCGGCGGGTCAGCAGGAGCAGGAACCGGCCCGCCACGAACAGCAGGGTGCCGGTGCCCGCGATCAGGGCGATGCTCGTGCCCGTACGCGGCAGGCTGCAGCCGGGACCGCCGCAGCCGTCGTCGTCGTCATCGGTGCCGGAAGCCGGCGAAGGAGTCGCGCCCCCACCGCCGTTGCCCGGTCCGCTCGTGCTCGGCGAGGTCGACGGCCGTGCCGAGGGCCCGGTGGTCGGCGTGGTCCGGGCCGGGGCGGTCGCGGACGCCTTCAGCAGGCCGACACCCAGGTCGAGCACGGTGGCCGGCTTGCTGTTCGGGCGGCTCAGCGCCAGCACCTGGATGCGGATGCTCGCGGCCTGCGCGGTCGCGCCGCGGTCGGTGACCCGCTTCTCCAGCTCGCCGATCGAGATCTTCACGACGGCGATCTCGCACAGCCCGGCGAGGTTGCCGCCGCTGCCGCTCAGCAGGCTGCCCAGGTCGGGCAGGGCGCCCAGCTCCGGCAGCGCGGGCAGGCCGGTGCCGCCGCCGCCCGAGCCGCCGAGGCCCTTGAGGGTCTGCGTCAGGCTGCCCAGCGGGAGCCCGTCGAGCAGGCCGCCGAGCGGGTTCGCGTCGAGCAGCGGCAGGCCCTCGGCCTTGGCCCGGCGCTGCACGCTGCCCAGATCCAGCGCGCCGAGCAGCCCGCCCGCGGACGGAGCCGGGACCGCGAACTCGATCTCGCGGTGTACGCCGGAGAGGGTCTTGGTGCCGATGCCGGGACCCGTGATCTTCAGGACCGGGGCGTCGTAGTCGACCACCGAGGTGGCCGCGCGGCCGGTGGCCAGCACGGTGAGCTTCGGCGGCTCCAGCACCTCGACGTCGATCGCGCCGCCGAGCAGCTCCAGGTCGGCCAGGCCGATCTCGGCCTGTGCGCCCGACGCGATGGTGCGCTCGTCCATCTTCACGGTCGCGGTGCGGGCCTCACCGGAGGCGTTGTGCGTGGCCTTCACCAGGGCGCCCCGGGCGCCGGGCAGGATCGCGGCGTCGACCAGGGCGGCGTCCGCCTCGCCCGCGGGACCCTCGGTCTTGCCGCAGGCCATGCCCTCGGCCCAGCGCGCGTGCGCGGTGAGGTCGCCGGTGCCGGCCTTGACCAGCCCGAGGTCCACCGACAGCGCCCGGTTCTTCACCCCGGTCGCGTTCGTCGGCGGGGCCTGCTGGTACACCCGCCCGTCCAGCGGCCCGGTGGGCAGCTGCAGGCCGAGCAGCTTCGCGTCGGCGTAGCGGGCCGCTGCGGAGCTGGTGACCCGGCTGGTGGCGGACATGCCGGCGTTGGCGGAGGCGATCGTCAGATCGGCCACCGCGGGCAGCTTGAGGCCGAGCGGGCCGAGGTTCAGCACGCCCACCTTCAACAGGTCGGCACCGGCGCGCGCGGCGTACCCGGCGGGCCGGTCGCACACCCCCGCGGCGGCGGGCGTGGACAGGATCGTCAGTGAGCTGAGCGAGACAAGGGCGACCGTGCTGGCTGCGGCGAGATGGCGGCGCATGCTTCCTCCGGGGCGGACGGGTGCGCGGGGGTGCGCACCTACGTCGTGGCCCAACGAAGGCTTCTGGGCAGGGTTACGGGGGAATCCGAAGACCTATCCACATGAGCTAACGACGAATCAACCGAAAAGGTACGCAACTAGAACTGTTTCTCCAGCGGTCTTCCGTCGATCCCGGAGCGTCGCGGATCTCCGCAGATGCCCGGAACCGGGCTATCGTGTCCCGATGGGCATGCTCTGCGCGGTCACCTTCAACCGGTACGGGAAGCTGTACTACCTCGACCCCGGTGAGTTCCGGCCACGGGTCGGCGACAAGGTGCTGGTCGCCACCGACGACGGCCCCGAGGTCGCCGACTGCGTCTGGGCCGCCGAGTGGAGCGAGGAGGACACCTCCGGCTTCCCGAAGGTCATCGGCATAGCCGGGCCCGACGACGTGAGCCGCGACGAGCTGATCCGCCAGCGCAAGGCCGAGGCCCGCGTCGCCGCGAACCGGCTCATCCGCGAGCACCAGCTGCCCATGAAGGTCATCGCCGTGGACCACGTGCCCGGCGGCCCGGCCGACGGCGACGACCCCGGCCCCAGCCCGCGCACCACCGTGTACTTCACCGCCCCGCACCGGGTCGACTTCCGCTCGCTGGTCCGTGACCTCGGCGCGACCCTGCGCTGCCGGGTGGAGCTGCGCCAGCTGTCGGCCCGCGACTCGGCGAAGGTGCAGGGCGGCATCGGCTCGTGCGGCCGCGACCTGTGCTGCTCGACGTTCCTGACCGAGTTCGAGCCGGTCAGCATCCGCATGGCCAAGGAGCAGGACCTGCCGCTCAACCCGATGCGCATCTCGGGGGCGTGCGGGCGACTCATGTGTTGTCTCAAATATGAACACCCCATGTACCAGGACTTCCACGGCAACGCCCCGGCCATCGGCGAGCAGGTGAGCACGCCCGAGGGCGAGGGGCGCGTGGTCGGGCACTCGGTGCCGCGCGACGCGGTCGTCATCCGCCTCGCGGCGGACGGCTCCCGCACCGTCTGCCCGAAGGCGTCGGTGTGCGGGAGCCGCAAGGCGTACGAGGACCGCTACGCCGTCTGAGCCTGGTGCTCGGAGATCGCACGAGAGACCGGCTCCGGTCTTATTTCGCGAAAGCTGATGAACGTGCAAGCCGAGATGCTGGGGGCATGATGACCGGTGGGGAGATCTTCCGCGAGGCGTGGATCGCTGGAGTGCGCAAGCACTTCCCCGGCGAGCCCAAGCCGTCCTACGTCACGCCGTGGGAGGACACCCCGGCCTGGGAGCGGGCCAGTGCCGGTGCCGTCTACGAGCAGGTGGCGCTCCTGATCCGCCAGGGCGGCACCGAAAAGCTCTCGCGGGAGCAGAAGGGCCGTTTCGTGGCCCTGTGCTGGATCGCCCAGATCTACCGGCACATCCCGGACCCCAAGCCCGCCTACGTCGCCGACTGGGAGCAACTGCCCGAGTGGCAGCAGGAGACGGACGCCGACATCTTCGAGCACGTCGCCTCTTCCGTGGGCTGAAGACGCACGCGGCACGGCTCCCGCACCCTCTGCCCGAAGGCGTCGGTGTGCGGGAGCCGTGAGGCGGCCGTCAGGGCGTGACGCCCAGGATGATCGCGATGGTGCCGATCGTGGCCATGAGCAGGCAGGTGCCGGGGTGCATGCCGATGGAGATCCGGATGTCGTGTTTGCGCCAGACGAGCCAGACCGCCGGGAACAGGAAGACGATCTTCGACAGGACGGTCCACGGCGCCCAGAAGTGGTAGACCGAGAACAGGACCGTGTTGAGCACGGGCGCACCCCAGTGCAGGTGGGCGATGCGGGGCAGCAGGAAGCCGCGGAAGTAGTACTCCTCGATCAGCGGCAGCGTGAAGCCGGTCAGCGGCAGGCAGACAAGCATCGTGACGACCAGCTGCGCGTGGGAGTACCCGTCGATGTAGGTGGTGGCGCTGCCGCCCGCGCCTTCGAACGGGATCCAGGTGAAGAAGTTGTCGAAGACGAAGTTGTCCAGCGGCACCAGCGAGAGCGACACCACCGTCATCCACACGATGAGCCCGGCGACGAGAGCGATGATCTTTCCGCGTGAGATCGGTTTGTCTCGATAATGCGCCACGGTGCGCAGCGTGTAGCGGCCGGTGCGTTTGCGGCCCAGCCACAGTAGGCCGAACATCAGCGGCCCCAGCACGATCACCAGGGCTATCGCCCAGGCCAGGAAGACCGGGTAGTTGATCGCTTTGACGAACGGCTCGGCGAGGAACAGGTAGGCGGCGACGACCAGGGCGCCTGGCACCAGGTGCAGCGCGGTCGACAGCGCGAGGGAGTGGCGGTCGGCGAGCAGCAGCTCGACCAGACGGTTCGAACGGGGGGCCGTCGGAGCGGCGGGGCGGGTCAGCGTGTTCTCCATGCCGCAAAGGTTCGCGCCGCCTCCTGCCACGGGCCTGTTGCGGCCCTGACACGGCGTGCGGGGGCCTGACAGCGGAACGGCTCCCGCACCGTCTGCCCGAAGGTGTCGATGCGGGAGCCGTGAGCGGGGACCGCTATGCCGCGTTGCTCGGGTCCTGGGCGTCGGAGGGCAGTACGGCCGGTGGGGCGGCGTGCTGCTTGGCCGGGCCGAGCGTGATGACCTCGTCGACCAGGCGCGGCTTGAGCGCCGTGGCGGGGCGGAACCAGGAGCCCGTCGGCTGCGGCTTCCACTTCTTCGAGATCTTGTCGATGCCGACCACGTAGATGCTCAGCGAGCCGTCGGGGGCGAAACGCATGCGCAGGAAGCTCTTGAAGTCCTCGATGCCCTGTCCCGCGTACAGTTCGTTGACGTTGACCTTGAACGAGGCCGCTATCAGCAGGTACAGCGACACCAGCAGCGCCGCCGCGACGCCGGCCGGGGTCAGGTAGATCACCACCGCCAGGGCCGCCTCCACCGCGGGCTTGTAACCGTCGAACGGCAGCAGCCGCCACAGGAACAGGCCCAGCACGCCCAGCGCGATGTGCGCACAGCCGTGCAAGGCGCCCAACACCACCGGGGTTATCTTCGCCGCGGCCTCGGTCAGGCCGACCGAGAAGAACACGCACGAGAACATCACCAGCGCCGTCATCATGAAGATCGGCACGGTGAGGATGCGGCCCGCCGCGTTGTTCAACGCCAGCATCAGCATCGTGTGCATGATGCCGAGCATCGTGGCGAAGCCCGGGTTGCGCCACGGCAGCCGGGCGAACACCCCGCTGCCCAGCCAGCGCGAACGCAGCTTCGTCGGGTACGTCTTCTGCAACTTGTACGGCAGTCCGGTGCTCTGCCGGCGTACCTGCGAGTGCTTGGGCGGCACGGTGATCGCCTCGGGGAGGTGGTTGGTGGCCGCCATGTAGGCCCCGCCGCCGCCGCAGGTGATGAGCTGCTGGCCGCTGTCGGTCTGCGCGTACCGCGCGTAGTGGTGCAGGTCGCCGCTGACCATCAGCGCGACGCTCGCGCCGGTCGGGTCGATCACCGTACGCAGGAAGTAGTCGATGGTGTCGTAGTAGAGCGGGTGCTCCTCGGACTGTACCCAGGCCGGCTGCGGGGTGACCAGGATGATCCGGTCGCCTTCCTCGATGTTGGCGGCGACTCCGCGGAAGTACTCCAGCTGCGGGTCGTCCATGTAGGCCGCGCCCTGGGCGTCCAGTGCCAGCAGCCACCAGCGGTGCGGCAGCTGCAGCGCGAAGTACGAGCGGGTCTGCTTGGTGCGCCAGCCGCCGATACGCGAACCCTCGCGCCGGGCGAACAGGCGCAGGAATGCGGTGAGGCCGTCGTACCAGTCGTGGTTGCCCGGCAGGGCGAACAGCGTCGGCCCGTTCTCGGCCGGGACCTGCGGCAGCGCCGCGCGGAACGGCCCTTCGAACCGGTCCTCGTACGCCTTGCCGCTGGCGGTCGGGTAGACGGAGTCGCCGCCGAGCACCAGGACCCGGCCGCGGGGCAGCCGCTCGCCGCTCGCCTCGATCTCTTCCTGAGCCATGAGATAGGCCACCGAGTAGGTGGCGTTGAACCCGTCGCCGAGGTCGGCGACGTAGTCCATCCACAACTCGTCGTCGTTCACGTGCTCGTCGTGGACCTTGGTGGGGAAGGCGTTCTGCAGCTCGCGTTTGTCCAGATAGGCGCCGAACTGTGCGGCGAACGCGACGCGTACGCCCGTGGCGGCGAGCTGCAGCGGGCTCAGCCAGGCCACCGGAGGTTGGGGGGTGAACCCGAGCTCGGCCGGTTCGAGTTTGCTCGGACGGTGCGTCCGGCCCGACACCGGCGTCGGGTCTGAGGGACTGCGCGGAGGGATCACGGTCACAGCAGCGCAGCCTAGTCCGCAGTGGAACGGGTCGCAGCGGCCCGATCGGGCAATCCGCACCGGCTGCCGCCAACCGGACACCCGCCGTGGCCGTCGAGTGGGCGACCAGCAAGAGTTAGGTTAACCTAAGTCCATGATGATCGTTGAGGGGAATGCCCCCACCACGCGCGCGCCGCGCTACCTCAAGCAGGTGCTGGGCCACTTCAGCCACAAGATCGAGGTGGAGCTGGCCGAGGACCACGGCACCGCCCGCTTCGAGGCCGGCCGGGCCGAGCTGACCGCCACCGCCGACGCCCTCGTGGTCCGCATCGAGGCCGAGGACGCCGAGCGGGCCGCCACCGTGCAGCGGGTGATCGTGAGCCACGCGGAGCGCTTCGGGGAGAAGGACGGGCTCAAGTTCGGGCAGTTCACGCCCGTCGCCGGGTGAAGATGTGACCCGCCGCCCTACCCGTTGGCCGTAGGCCCGACTGATCGCGTATAGTGATGCGACGTTGCCGCCTTAGCTCAGTCGGTAGAGCGTGTTACTCGTAATAACAAGGTCAACGGTTCGATTCCGTTAGGCGGCTCGGTGACGAAAGCCCCAGGTCAGTACATCTGACCTGGGGCTTTCTGCTGTCGGCTGGCTACCAGATGCCGCGCTCGCGCCGGCCGTCTTCAGCGGCTGGGCGATGGGGAGGCGGCGGCAGCCGGGATGCCGTACAGCGCCTGCATGATCGCCATGGCCATCTGGTTGGCCGGCTGCTTGCCGTCGGGGCCCGCGAACAGCGAGGTCAGCACGATGACGGTGTCCTTGCGTACGGGATCGTGCGCCATGAAGGAGTTGTAGCCGGGGATCTGGCCGTCGTGGCCGTACAGCGGACCGAAGCGGACGATCGCCAGCCCGTAGCCGACCTCGATCGGGCCCGGCGCGCCGATGGGCAGGATGCTGGCCATCCGCGTCTGCTGTGTCTTCGCGTCGAGCAGGCCGCCGCCGACCATGGCGGTGACGTACCTGGTCAGGTCGGCGGCGGTGGAGATCGCGCCGCCCGCCGCCCACGCCCACGACGGGTTGCTGACCGTGACGTCCTTGGGGAGCAGGGTGCCGTTCGCGGCGGCGGCCTGCTCGGCGGCGGGCAGCGCGGGGTCGGTGAGCGTGCTGACGTTCGTGCCGAACATGTAGCCCTGCGGGTGGGGAGCGGGCAGGCCGTTGTCGTTGTCCGGGGGCAGCGACGTCTGGCCGAGGCTGAGCGGGCCGAAGAGGCGCTGCTGGAACTCCTCCCGCAGGGTGCGCCCGGTGAGCTGTTCGATGATGAGCCCGGCCAGGATCAGGTTGGTGTTCGAGTAGTGGAACGCGGTGCCGGGAGCGAAGTACGGCGGCTTGGCGAACGCGATGGCGAGCAGTTCCTCCGGCTTCCACACCCGGGTCGGGTCGTTGTCGAGCTGGGCGTTGAACTGCTCGTCCTCGGAGTAGTTGTAGAGCCCGCTGCGCATGTCCAGCAGCTGGGTGATCGTGATGTTGTCGCCGTTGGGGACCTCCGGGCGATACTTCGACACCGGGTCGGCGAGGGCGATCTTGCCTTCCTGGACCAGTTGCAGGAGCACCGTGCCGGTCATGGTCTTGGTGTTCGAGCCGATCCGGAAGTGGTCGTCCACGGTCACGGGGCCGCCGCCCTCGACGGTGCGGGTGCCGTACGCCTTGGTCCAGTCGCCCTTCGCCGGAGACGTGATCATGACGACCGCGCCGGGGACGCGCATGTCTTTCATGATGGCCTGAAGCCGGGCGTCGAGCGCCGTCGCGTAGGCGGGGGCGGCCGGGGCGGGTGACCGCCAGGTCGCGGGTCGCTCGACGACGTTGCCGCAGCCCGCGACGGCCGCGGCCGCGACCAGCGACAGGCCCATTCCGATGACGCCTGACCGTCGCATCCCAGGTACCCCCGTGCCCGCCCAGTTCACACTGAATGCCCCTTACCTGCCCATCGAGTACATCAGATGACAGTTCGGTAGGTGAGCTTTCCTCGGGATGGCGGCCCTCGGCGATGGGAAGGGCACCTTCTACATCGCAAAGCGATAAGAAGGTGCCCTTCCTTTGCTTCTCAGCTCACAGTGGCGGGACGAAGTCCCAGAACGCCCGGTGGCGGTGGTAGGTGTGATCGCAGCGGATGCAGGTGGCGGTCTCCAGCGTCCAGTTCAGCCGGGTCATGCAGACCGGGCAGACCACGCGCCGGGCCAGGCCCGCCAGCTCCGGCGGCAGGTCCGCGGTGTGCCCGCCCGGCCGGTCGTACGCGGGCTGCGCCGGGTCGTGCCGCCGGGCGACGACGAACTGACTCGGCCCCCACCAGCCCTTGCCCCAGGTCTGCGCGACCACCTCCATCCCGTGCACGAACGGGCGGGCCAGCCGGTTCGCGCGCGGGGCGACCTTCTCCCACTGCCGGAAGTTGTTCACGCTCGCGCCGAGCGAGGTGCGCCAGCCGAGGTCGCCGAGCCGCTCGCGGACCGCGCCGAGCCGGAAGTTCCAGAACTGCTCCTCGACGCCCATGGCCACCGGGTCCGGGCTGCGCACCTCGCGCAGTTGCCCGCAGCGCAGCCCGCGGGCCAGGCCCAGCACGTGGTGCTTGATCGGCACGTCGACCAGCCAGCGGCTGCCCACGGTGCGGCTCATCTCGGTCAGGCCGCGGTCGACGTCGGACAGGTGGTGCAGCACCCGGACCACCATGCCCGCGTCGAAGGCGAAGTCCCGGAACGGGATGCGGTAGAGGTCGGCGCGGACCAGGTGCAGCCGGCCGGCGGCGACCTCGGCGGCGTGCCGCTCGCCCGCGTTGCGCAGGTTGGTCGCCGAGTAGTCCATGATCACCGCGTGTGCGGCCCGGGGCAGGTAGTGCCCCGCGTTGCGGCCGAACGCGCCGCCGAAGTCGGCGAACCAGGCGGGCCGGCCCAGCTTGGGCACCAGCCGCCGGAGCACCCGCTGCTCGGCCCACAGCTCGTAGTCCCGGCCCGACCAGTACTCGCGGTAGTCGTAGCCGTTGGCGTCGTAGTCGATGACGTCGATGGGTGTGGTCTGCATGCGAACGCCCCGTCCCGCTTAGCGAATTGCCCCAATCAGGAGGCTAATCGACAAGCCGTGAGAAAATGCCCGAATAGGCAGAAACCTTCCGCGGGCTGAATCGTTCACGCCGGAGTCGGGGCCTCGGCCGGCCGGAGCGCGGCGAGTTCGGCGGCGCGGGCGGCCTCCTCGGCCTGTTTGCGGGCCAGGCCCTCGCGGCCGTCGTACCGCAGGAAGGCGGGCAGGGCGGCGGCCAGCGCGCCGGTGCCGGCGACGCACAGCACCCCGCCCCAGACGACCGCGCCGCTGTAGCCCCACCAGCGGGCGCTGAGCCCGGCGCGGGTCTGCCCCAGCATCGGGCCGGTCAGGTAGGACAGCATCTCGATACCGGCCAGCCGGCCGCGCAGGTGGTCGGGGATGGTCTGGTTCCAGATCACCCCCCGGAACAGCCCGGAGATCATGTCCGAGGCGCCCGCGACTACCAGGCCGAGCAGTGCCAGCCACAGCGAGCCGGCCAGGCCGAACAGCACGATGCCGAGGCCCCACGCGCCCGCGGCCACGAGCACCGCCAGGCCGTGCCGGTGCACCCGGGCCGTCCAGCCAGAGGTGACCGTGACCAGCAGGGAGCCGGTGGCCAGCGCGGCGTAGAAGAGGCCGAGCACCGACGCGCCGCCGTACTTGTCGGCCACCCACGGGTAGAGGGCGACCGGGAAGGCGAAGAACATCGCGTTGATGTCGACCAGGTAGGTGCCGATCAGCTCGGGGCGGCTGCGGGCATACCGGATGCCCTCGACGACGGAGCGCAGCGACGGGCGTTCGGCGGCCTCCGGCGGGGCGACCGCACGCACCAGCCCGAAGCAGACCAGCGAGACGACGAAGGTGGCCAGGTCAAACCCGAACACCCAGGCCACATCAAGGTTGGCGATCATGAGACCGGCCAGCGTCGGGCCGGCGATCTGGGCGACCTGCCAGCGCAGCGAGTTGAGCGCGCCGACCGACGCCATCTCCTCGGCGGGAGCCAGCCGCGGCATCATCGCGTCCATCGCCGGGCGGTGGATGCCGTCGACCGCGGCGGCCAGGCCGGCGATGACGAACAGCACCCAGACCTGGGGGCTGCCGACCAGCGCGTTGAGCAGCAGCAGGCCGGTCAGGACGGCGAGGCCCGCCTCGGCCCAGAAGACGAGCTTGCGGCGGTCCACGTAGTCGGCCAGCGCGCCGCCCACGAACGCCATGAACAGCAGCGGGACCAGCTCCACCACGCCGAGCAGGCCGACGATCAGCGGGTCGCCGGTCATCTGCTTGATCTGGAACGGGATGGTCACGTACGTGATCATCGAACCGAAGCTGCTGACCCCGGCCGCCGTGTACACCAGCCGGAAGTCGCGCCGGCGCAGCGGCGTCAGGTCCAGCGCGAAGCGCCTCTTGCTCGTCACGTGCGCCGATACTGCCTGCTGAGCCGCGTCACCGGCAAGCGGGTATCCGGCTCAGTCGGAGTAGATCTGGCCGGTCTCCTCGAACCGGGCCAGGTGGTCCAGCGTCCAGCGCACCGCGCCCGAGGTCGGCTCGGGCAGGTCGTCCGGGGCGAACCAGCCCGCGTCGGCGGCCTCGTCCGGGTCGGGGGTCAGCTCGCCGGAGATCTCGGTCAGCAGGTACGACCCGGAGACGTGCTGGTAGGTGTCGCCGAAGATGTTCGTGAAGGTGTACTGCGGCCCGGACAGGAAGGCGAACAGCGTCGCCTGGCCGGCCTTGAGCCCGGTCTCCTCGAACGTCTCCCGGATCGCGCAGTCGCGCATCGACTCGCCCAACTCCATCGCCCCGGCGGGAAAGGCCCAGTACCCGTTGTCGGTGCGCTTGATCAGCAGGATCCGGCCCTGCTCGTCCCGGATGACACCGCGCGCCCCGAGGAAGAAGAGCGTCGCGTCGCCCATGGCCGCGCGCATCTTCCCGTGGTACGAGTTCACCCAGCCGTCCTCAGCACCCATGAGCGCCAGCCTAGATCCCCCGGACTACCGGCGGTACAGGGCGTGTAGTGGGCATACTTCCCATATGAGGGCGATCTGGAAAGGCGCCGTCTCGTTCGGCCTGGTCTCCATCTCGGTGAAGCTCTACTCCGCGACGGAGGAGAAGGACATCCGCTTCCACCAGGTGCACCGCGCCGACGGCGGACGGATCAAATATCAGCGTGTCTGCGCACTCGACGGCGAGCAGGTCAGCTATGACCAGATCGCCAAGGGGTACGACGTGGGCGGCGGCGAGATCGTGGTGCTCACCGACGACGACTTCAAGAACCTTCCGCTGACCAGTTCGCGGGCCATCGAGGTGCTGGAGTTCGTGCCCAACGAGCAGATCGACCCGATCCTCTACGACAAGGCCTACTACCTGGAACCCGACGGCGCGGCCGGGGTGAAGCCGTACCTGCTGCTGCGCGAGGCCCTGGAGAACGTGGACCGGGTCGCGGTGGTGAAGGTGGCGCTGCGCCAGCGCGAGACCCTGGCGACGGTACGGGTGCACGAGGGCGTGCTGGTGCTGAACACCATGCTGTGGCCGGACGAGGTGCGCGAGGCCGCGTTCGACTTCCTCGACGACGAGGTGAAGCTGCGCCCGCAGGAGGTCAAGATGGCCGCCTCGCTGGTCGACTCGATGTCGGGCGACTTCCATCCGGAGGAGTTCACCGACTCCTACCGGGAGGCGCTGCAGCAGGTCATCGACGTGAAGATCGGCAAGAAGGACACCGTGGTGCAGCCGACCACCGAGGAGCCGATCGCGCCCACGATCGACCTGATGGCGGCGCTGCGCCAGTCCGTGGAACGGGCCCGCGCGGCCCGCGGCGGAGCGACGGAGCAGCCGGAGAAGCGCACCGGCCACGCCACCGTCACACCGATCAAGAAGGCCGCCAAGGCCGAGCCGGAGCACGCCGAACCCGCGCCGAAGAAGGCCGCGGCCCGCAAGGCGGCGCCCGCGAAGGCCGCCGCGTCCGCGAAGGCGGGATCCGGGGACGACGGAGCGAAGAAGTCGACCACGAAGAAGGCGGCGGCCAAGAAGGCGCCGGCGAAGAAGGCCAAGGCAGCTTGATCCGGGTCCCGCCCAGCCGGGCGGCCATCGCGCCGATGCTGGCGACGGCCGGCCCGCTGCCGAGCGGGCCGCTGTGGGCGTACGAGGTGAAGTGGGACGGTTACCGGGCCGTCTACGCGGGCGGGCGGTTCCTCGGCCGGTCCGGACGGCAGCTGGCCGGACCGGCTATGCCGCTGTTCCCCGAGGTGCTGGACGGCGAGCTGGTCGCGTTCGACGCGGCCGGACTGCCCAGCTTCCACGCCATGCAGCAGGGCGCCGCCCCCGTGTACGTCGCCTTCGACGTGATCCGCCCCGACCTGACCTACGACCAGCGCCGCGAGGTGCTGGACGCGCTCGGCCTGCCGGCGGCCACGCCCGCCGCGACCGTGTCGCCCAGCTTCGACGACGGTCCGGCGACCGTGGCCGCCGCCCGCGAACTCGGCCTGGAAGGGGTCATGGCCAAGCGTCGCGCCTCGCGCTACCAGCCCGGAGTCCGCTCACCCGACTGGATCAAGTGGAAGTTCGTGCACAGCGGCGACTTCGTGATCGGCGGCTGGCGGGCCGGAGCCCGGCCGCTCGGCGCGCTGCTCATCGGCACGCCGCTGCCCGACGGCACGCTGCGCTACCGGGGCCGGGTCGGCGGCGGCCTGACCGTGCGCACCGAACGGGCGCTGCTGCCGGTGCTGCGGGAACTGGTCCGGCAGGGCTCGCCGTTCACCGGCCCGACAGAGCCGGCGACCTGGGTGGAGCCGCTGCTGGTGGTCGAGGTCCGCTACAGCGAGATCACCCCCGACGGCCGCCTGCGCTTCCCGATCTTCCTGCGGCTGCGCCCCGACAAGCTGCCCGGCGACTGCCTCGGGGAGGACTGCGGATGAAGGTCAGCGTCGACTCCCGCGAGCTCAGCCTGTCCAACCTGGACAAACCGCTCTATCCCGACGGCACCACCAAAGCCGAGGTGATCGACTACTACCACCGGATCGCCTCCGTGATGCTGCCGCACCTGGCCGACCGCGCGCTGACCCGCATCCGCTTCCCCGACGGCGCGGACCGGCCGGGCTTCTTCGAGAAGAACGCCCCGCCCAAGAAACCCGCCTGGGTGCCCGTCTCCCCGGACGGCCTGATCATCTGCCAGGAACCGGCGACCCTGGTCTGGCTGGCCAACCTCGCCGCCCTGGAACTACACACCCACCAGTGGAAAGTCGGTGCGCCCGGCCCCGACCGGGTGGTCTTCGACCTCGACCCCGGCCCGCCCGCGGGCCTGGACGAGTGCCGCGCCGTCGCCCTGGCCCTGCGCGACCGCCTGGCTGTCGACGGCCGCGAGGCCTACCCGAAGACGTCCGGCCGCAAAGGCATGCAGGTCAGCAGCGCCTTCACGGGGAGCTTCGACGAGGTCATGAGCTACGCCCGGGACATCGCCGCCGAGTTCGCCGCCGCCGCCACGGACATGGTCACCGACCAGATGGCCAAGGAGCTGCGACCGGGCAAGGTCTTCATCGACTGGAGCCAGAACAACCAGGCCAAGACGACGGTATGTGTCTACTCCCTGCGCGCCGGCCCCACGCCCACCGTCTCGGCCCCTCTGACCTGGGACGAGGTCGCCCACGGCGACTTCACGGCGGCCACCTTCGGCCCCGCCGAGGTCCTCGACCGGGTGTCCCGCCTCGGCGACCTCCACGCCGCCCTGGCCGCCGCACCCACCTGACCGGCGGCCCACCGCGCTGCGGTGCGGGCGTTTTCCTATCGGCCTCAGGAGAAGGTGTGACTTGCCGCGGCTACATCTATTTTGATGTGCCCACATCAAAATAGATGTAGCCGCATCGCGGAGACCCTTCTGCTGCCGGGTTTTCCACAGGCGCGCGGTCTATATGCCCGCTTGTCCACAGCCCCTTTCGGCTTGGGGGTTCGGTGGCGAGGATGAGGCTGTGGACGAGGCGGTGGACGCGCGGCAGGAGACGCTGGCCGGGCAGCTCGGCTGGCTGCTGCAGGATCGGCGGCAGCGGCGCGGATGGAGCCAGCACCAGCTCGCCGAACGTGCGGCGACCTCGCAGCAGCAGGTCTCCCGATTCGAGCGCGGAGCGCTCGGGGTCACCGCTGGGCTGGCCGACCGCCTCTTCGCGGAACTCGGTCTGCGGCTGCGGGTGGACGTCGAGGCGGCGGAAGGTCCGCTGGACGAGGCCATCGACCGGGTGCGGGCCGACCTGGTCGGGCGGCAGCGCATGGTGCTCGCCGACTTCCGATTGCTGACGGTGTTGAGGGAACCGGGGTTCGGCTACGTGATCGACGGGACGGCGGCGGCGCTGCTGCAGGGCGTGCCGATCGCGGCCAGGCGCATCGACCTGCTGGTGGCTGAGGACGAGCTGGACCGGCTCGCCGAGTGGATCTATGTGGTGCCGGGGCTGAGGCGGCGGAACGAGCGGCATCGGGACTTCTCGCGGTACGACATCGATCCGCGGGACGCCGGGCCGTTGTGGTGGGTCACGGCACTGGTCGAGCTGAAGGTGCGCCTGGTGCCGGAGCTGCCGCGGCCGGTGCTCGTCACCGTGGCGGACGCCGATGGGGACGAGCACCGGGTGGCGGTGCGGGCGCTGCCGGCCGTCGAGGCCGACTTCGCCGAGGTGGCGCGGGTGCTCAGCCGCCTGCGGGCCCGCTGAGCACGTCGTCGGCGTCGACGATGGTGTAGGCGTAACCCTGCTCGGCGAGGAAGCGCTGGCGGTGCGCGGCGTACTCGGTGTCGATGGTGTCGCGGGAGACGACCGTGTAGAAGTGCGCCTGGCGGCCGTCGCCCTTGGGTCGCAGCACCCGGCCCAGGCGCTGGGCCTCCTCCTGGCGCGAGCCGAACGTGCCCGACACCTGCACCGCCACCGCCGCCTCGGGCAGGTCGATGGAGAAGTTGCCGACCTTGGACAGGATCAGCGTGCGCAGCGAGCCGGCCCGGAACGCGTCGAACAGCCGCTCGCGCTCCTTGTTCGTGGTGCCGCCGTGCACGATCGGGGTGGGCACGCCCTGCTCGTCCAGGTAGCGGCCGATCTCGTGCAGCTGCTCCAGGTAGGCCCCGATCACCAGGACCTGCTCGTCGGCGTGCCGCTGGATCAGCGCCTCGATCACCGGCAGCTTGGCCTTCGCGGTGGCCGCGAACTTGTACTTCTCCTCCGGCTCGATCGCGGCGTAGGCCAGCCGGTCGGCGTCGGGCAGGGTGACCCGGATCTCCGTGCAGTCGGCGGGTGCGATCCAGCCCTGGGCCTCGATGTCCTTCCACGGCGCGTCGTACCGCTTGGGGCCGATCAGGCTGAACACGTCGCCCTCCTTGCCGTCCTCGCGGACCAGGGTGGCGGTCAGGCCGAGCCGCCGGCGGGCCTGCAGGTCGGCGGTGAACCGGAACATCGGCGCGGGCAGCAGGTGCACCTCGTCGTAGACGATCAGACCCCAGTCGCGCGCGTCGAACACGTTGAGGTGCGGGAACGTGCCGTTGCGGCGGGTCGTGAGCACCTGGTAGGTGGCGATGGTGACCGGCCGGATCTCCTTGCGCTCGCCGGAGTACTCGCCGATCTCGTCCTCGGTCAGGGTGGTGCGGGCGAGCAGCTCGCGCTTCCACTGCCGGCCGGCGACCGTGTTGGTGACCAGGATCAGCGTGGTCGCGCTGACGTCGGCCATCGCGGCCGCGCCGACCAGGGTCTTGCCCGCGCCGCAGGGCAGCACGACAACGCCCGAGCCGCCGGCCTGGAAGTGCTCCACCGCCTCGCGCTGGTATGAGCGCAGCTGCCAGCCGTTTTGGCGCAGCGCGATCGGGTGCGCCTCGCCGTCGACGTAGCCGGCCAGGTCCTCGGCGGGCCAGCCGAGCTTGAGCAGCACCTGCTTGAGGTGGCCGCGCTCGGACCCGTGCACGGCGATGGTGTCCGGGTCGAGCTGCGCGCCGAGCATCCCGGCGACCTTCTTCGACTTGGCCACCTCGACCAGCACCGCGCGGTCCAGCCCGCGCAGCACCAGCCCGTGCGCGGGGTCGTTGAGCAGCTGCAGCCTGCCGTAGCGGTCCATGGTCTCGGCGACGTCGACCAGCAGCGAGTGCGGCACCGGGTAGCGGGAGAAGCGCAGCAGCGCGTCGACCACGCCCTCGGCGTCGTGCCCGGCCGCACGGGCGTTCCACAACCCCAGCGGCGTCAGCCGGTACGTGTGCATGTGCTCTGGTGAGCGCTCCAGCTCCGCGAACGGGGCGATGGCCATCCGGCAGGCGGACGCGTCAGGGTGGTCGACTTCGAGCAGCAGGGTCTTGTCGGACTGGACGATCAGCGGGCCGTTCGTCATGCTCACCTCGCGCTGGGGATGGAAGGTCAACGTTCCAGTCTCCCACGGTCTGGCCGAACGGCTGGCAACCGTTCGTGCAGCGTGAGCGTCTATCATCCCGACACCGGCGGACATCGAAACCTGGGGAGGCCTGGTGCGCCGTTTTCTCGTGGGCCTGTTGGCTGTCACGACACTGGCCCTGGCGGCCGGTTGCGATCCGAAGGACCCGAACGCGGGCGGAAAGCCCGACTTCGTGGCCGCGCCGACGGACCAGCCCGTCCCGGCGCCCGCTTCGAGCGCCCCCGCGCCGAGCGTGGCGCCGTCGCCCAGCGTGGTGCCTTCGCCGACGAAGAAGCCGACGACCAGCCCGACACCGGCCGGCTGCCCGCAGGGGGAGTACCAGAAGGTCGTCGAGCAGGCGCTGGCCACGCTGGGTGCGTACGGCAAGGTGACCGTGGACGGCAAGCAGTCCGCCGCCGACTGCGCCGCGATCAAGAAGTTCCAGAAGCGGTTCGACATCCGCCCCGTCAACGGCAAGGCCGGGCCGCTGACCCGCAGCGTGTCGCAGCGGCTGGTCAACTCGAAGCCGAGCAGGTGCAACGCGGGCAACGCCCTCACCGCCTGCATCGACCTGACCAACCAGACCACGTGGATCATGAGCGGCGGAAAGGTGATCTACGGACCGACGGTGACCCGTACCGGCATGGCGGGCTACACCACGCCCACCGGTTCGTACACGATCCACGACCGGCAGACGAAGAACTGGTCGACCGACTGGGACGTGTGGCTGCCCCTGTGGCAGCGGATCGTGGAGGGAAAGGGCTTCCACACCACCACGACCTACATCCACAACAGCAGCATCGGCTCGCACGGCTGTGTCAACCTGCTGCCCGTCGACTCGCAGAAGTACTGGAACACGCTCAAGAGCGGTACCGCGGTCAAGATCTTCGGACGCCGTCCGGGTACCTGATCGAGGCTCCTCCGTACGGTTGGTGGGGGTCAGTCGTTCGGATTAAAACGAGACTAAGCCGCAACCGCTGACCGTCCGGGATGCGTAATCCGATTGCCGTGCGCGTTCGGGGCGCCAAACGGGGGCGAGCGCAACGTCAGATGGGCCGTGGCGGTTAGGGGCAGCCACGGCCCATCACCCTTTTCCGGGTCACCGCAGGGTCACCTGCGGCTGCGGTAGGTCGCTCCGGCCACCGACAGCACCAGCAGCAGGAAGATGCCGCTGCCGATCGATTCCCCGGCCGCGTCCACCACGTTGCGGCGCAGGCCCAGCCAGGCGTAGAAGAACCAGGCCACCAGCCCGCCGCCGACAGCACCGGCGATCATGACGAGATTGCGCGATGGCCCCCGCGCCGGGGGTCGGGCCGGTTCGATCTGCTCGGCCGCCGTCTCCTGGTCAGTCGTCATCGTTTCCCATCCCTTCCCGGTTCCAGCGTGCCATCCGGTGCCCGATTGCGGCTGAAATGCCAGGCATTAGGGGGAAAGGGAAAGGTCAGTCGGCCGGTGCCGCCGCGGTGATCCGGTGCAGGGCGAAGGTGTGCAGGGTCTCCGTGCGGTCGTCCTCGGCACGCAGGTAACCCGCTCCGATGGAGACCGGGCGGACCAGCCGGGAGGCGTTGGCGCCGTGCGCGTCCACGTACCCCACCCAGACCTTGGCCTTGTCGCGGACCGCCTGCTGGAGCACCGCCAGGGCGTGGCTGTGCGCCTGCACCGCGGTCAGGCTGGACATCGGCTGCCCGGCGGCGGCCCGCACCTCGGCGGGCGCGCGGCGGGCGGCGCGGGCGCGGGCGTCCCCACGGCGGATCTCCTCGACGATGCCGAGCAGCCGCGGCGCGGTGAGCCCGGGGGCGTCGAGGGCGTCCGGCGTCGGCTCCAGGGCCGGGCGGGCCGCCGCACGGCGCACCTTCGGCCGGGTCAGCACCGCCGCGCCGGTGGCGTCCTCGGGGACCGGTGCGTACCCGGCGTCGCGCATCGCGGTCAGCAGCCGGGCCGAGCTGAACGGGGTCACCAGCACCGTCGGCGCGAGCCGCCGCAGTTGCAGCCCGCTCAGCCGCCGGTCGGCCAGCGCCGCCGAGATCAGGCCCTCGTCATCGCTGCGCAGGTAACTCGTGGCGGTGCCCGTACGCAGCCCGCCGTGGGTGCGCGAGACGTCGTCCACGAGGTAGGTCAGCGCCTGCGGCACCGGGGTCCGGGAGCGGCGCGCGAACAACGTGTGCAGGTCCGGCCCGGCGTAGCCCGCGTCCAGCGCGCGGCGCAGGCTCGCCGCGGTGACCCGGTAGACGCTGGCCCCGCCGCCCGACTCGTGCTCGGCGAGCAGGTCCAGTTCGGCGGCGAGCGCCGGCTCCGGCGGCCCCGGCACCACCACGGTCAGGTCGGCCTGGATCAGCACGTGGTCCACCGGCGGTGGCAGCAGCTTTGCCAGCGCGACGGCCACCGGCGTCTCCTCCGGGGGCAGCTCCCCCTCCGGCCGCCGCCCCAGCGGGTCGTCGTCGCCCCCGGCCGAGGCCGCCTGCTCCACCAGCACCCGGCCGTACCCGGTCAGCGCGCCCAGGGCGGTGACACCCAGGTCGGCGGCCTCGGCCAGCGCCTCGCGATGCAGGTCCTCCCGGCCGCGCAGCCGTCGCGGGGCCTGCCAGCGCAACCATTCCAGCAGCTCGTCGGCGTCCGGGCCGGTCCCGGGCAGCAGCTCGCCGAGCGCCGTCAGCACCGCCCGCCGGACCGCGGGAGTGCCGACCCGCTCCAATTGCGGCGACAGCACGGTCAGCGGCTTGTCCTTCAGATCACGCTGCCCGGCCAGCCCTGGCTGCCTCGGCATGGCCAGCCACGCCCCGGCCAGCAGCGTCCAGCGCTGGGCCAGCGGGGCCACCCGCCACTGGTCGTACCCGGCCGCGGGCAGGAACGCCACCTCCGAACCGAGCTCCAGTTCGCCGATCAGCCCGGCGGCGGCGGCGGTCTCCAGCAGCAGCCCGGCCAGCGGCTCGGTGATCCCGGCCGCCTTGGCCAGGCGGCGCAGCGGCAGCACCCCGATGCCTCCGGCGCGCAGCACCGCGGCGGGCTCGTCGCTCAGCGCCTCCAGCAGGTCCTCGGTATGCCGCACCACGGTCATCGCCTGGCCCGCACCGGCCCGGTCCACCGTGGTCGTCGCCCGCGGCGCGGCGCTGATGGTGGGCGGCAGCGGATGCAGCGGGCCCAGCGGACCCGCGTCGCGGCGCAGCAGCAGGCCCAGTTCGCGGGGCAGCTCGACGGAGCCCTCCGCGGTCTCCACCAGTAGATGGTGTTCGAGCAGCCAGGCCACCGGCTCGGTGCGATTGGTGGTGGTGCCCACCGGAGGGCCCTCGGCCAGCCGGTCCAGCACCGCGCGGGCCGCGGGCGGCGCGGCCAGCAGCGTGCGGCGCAGCCGCGCCGGGTCGGTGACCAGCGCGACGACCGCGCCCTTCAGATCGGCGGCGGTGTCCAGTTCGACCGCGGGACGGCCGAGACCGGCCAGGTAAGGCGAGCACACCTCGTCGACGGTGGGCACCAGCCGCAGCGTGTCCGGGTCGCCGGGGCTCGCCGGGTACAGCAGGAACCGGGCGCGCAGCCGCTCGATCGCCTCGGCCACCCGGGCCGGTTCCGGCCCGCCGGTCGGGGCGCAGGCCATCGCCACGATCGCCGCGGCCGAGGTGGTGCCGTCCGATGGGGACCGGGTGAACCGGGCCGCGTCGAGCACCTCCAGCGTGAACCGGTCGAGCGTGTCGAGCGTGCGCGCCACCGACACCCGGGTCTGGGCCCGCGCGGCCAGCACCGTCAGGTCGGTGGGCACGGGGGTGATCAGGTCGGGGCGCAGGCGGAGCAGCGCGCCGAGGCCGTCGTCGGACAGCGCGCGCAGATGGTCGGACAGCTCGGTGCTCATCGTGCCTCCACGCTATCCGGTCCGCGGTGCGCGCGCGGCAGTCGGAAGGACGGGACGGTCACGCGGAACCGGGGATTCCAGTTGGGCCCCCGGATCACGATCGCTAGCCTTGTCAGCGGGCCACCGACGGCGTGGTCCCTCAGACGTGACGGGCGCCCGGCGCCCGCGGGGAAAGAAGCAGGTGTGCGGTAGTGCCTACGGGTCGCGTGAAGTGGTACGACACGGAGAAGGGCTTCGGCTTCCTGACCCGTGACGAGGGTGGCGACGTCTTCGTGCACAAGGCCGCGCTGCCCAACGGCGTGGAGGAGCTCAAGCCCGGCCAGAAGGTCGAGTTCGGGGTCGCCGCGGGCCGCAAGGGCGACCAGGCGCTGCAGGTCAAGCTGATCGACGCGCCGCCCTCGCTGCAGGAGCTGCGCCGCCGTCCCGCCGACGAGCTGAACAACATGATCGAGGACATGATCAAGGTGCTGGAGTCGAAGGTCCTTCCCGACCTCAAGCGCGGCCGCTTCCCCGAGAAGAAGACCGCCCAGGCCCTCGCCCACGCCCTCCACACCATCGCCCGCGACCTCGAGGTCTGACCCCACCCGGCCGGCCCTACCCCTCGCAACTCTTAAGAACTTGCGCTCTCAGCCACGGCGGAGGGCGCAAGTTCTTAAGAGTTGCCAGGCCGGTGCCTGGGCGGGTCAGAGGGTGACGGGTGGGACGAGGCCGGCGGCGGCGGCGCGGTGCAGGAGGGCGCGGGCGGCGGCGTGGCCGTCGGGGCCGAGGTCCTCGGTGAAGTCGTTGACGTACAGCTTGATGTGCTGGTCGACGACGTCCGGCTCCATCTCCTGGGCGTGCGCGAGCACGTACGCGCGGCTTGCCTCGGGGTCGGCCCAGGCGGCCCGGACGGAGGTCCGGATCCAGTCCGCGGCGGCCGCGGCGTCGACGGCGCCCCGCTTGGCCAGGATCGCGCCGAGCGGGATGGGCAGGCCGGTGTCCGTCTCCCACCACTCACCGAGGTCGACCAGGCTCGTCAGCCCGTACCGCTGATAGGTGAAGCGGGCCTCGTGGATCACCAGGCCGGCGTCGTACCGCCCGGCCGCGACCCCGGGCATGATCTCGTGGAACGGCGCCACCTCGATGCGCCCCGGAACCTGTCCGGTCTGCTCCGCCCACAGCCGGAACAGCAGGTATGCCGTGGTGCGGTCGCCGGGCACGGCGACCGTCGCCCCCGTGATGTCCGCGCGGCCGGCTCCGCTAGCGGCTCGTCCTGGCGGCCCGCCTGGACGGCGGTCCTCCGACGACTCCCCACCAGCGGTCAGCAGCAGCGGCCCGCAGCCGCGTCCCAGCGCCCCGCCACAGGGCAGCAGCTCGTAGGTGTCCAGCAGCCACGGCAGCGCCGCGTAGCTGACCTTGACCAGGTCGAAGCGCCCGTCGAGGGCGGCGGTGTTGGTGACGTCCACGTCGGCGAAGGTCACGTCCAGCTCCGGTGCGCCGGGCACCAGGCCGTGCACCAGCGCATGGAAGACGAAGGTGTCGTTCGGACACGGCGAGAAGGCGATCTTCATGAGCGGCGCGCCTTCCGGTGCCGGTCGTGCACGATCATGGTGGCGAGACCGGGCAGGCCCCACAGCACACCGGCGACGCAGATCCACAGCCAGCTGGAGTGACCGTTGGCCGACAGCCAGTCGCGGAAGAACAACAACACGATCCCGACCAGCGCGAACGCGGCCATGCCGCCGAGAGCGAAGGGGACGGTCGGGGGGTCCAGCGGTTTGGGTGGTTCCAAGGGCACGACAACAGCGTACGCGCTGGCAGGATAGGCACCATGCCCCTGCTGCGCGCGCTCCAGACGTTCGCGGACGTCGTGGTCCGGACCATCCGGGTGCTCATCGCCACGGTGAGCAGATCGGTCGTCGGCATCCGCTGGCTCACCCGCACCGCCCTGCGGATCCGGGTCCAGGGTTCGGGCGGCGTCACCGGCGTCGCCCGCCTGTACGACCTGCACGCCGTGGTGGTGGCCGCCGACCTGTCGCTGCTCGTCGGCCTGGTCTGGGCGGTCGCCGCGCCCGGCCGGCTGGAGCTGGCGCTCGCGCTCGGGGTGGGGGCGCTGGTCGCCGTGCCCGCCGGGCTGCTGGTCTCGGGCGCACCCGTGACCGGGCGCGCGCTGATCGGCCTGTCACTGGTGGGCCGCGCCGTCGCGACGCTGCTCGCCGCGCAGTGGCAGCCCGGCTGGATCCTGCTGGCGGTGCTGGTCGCGCTGATCGTGCCGCAGTGGGTGGTGCACCTGGTCTTGCTGCGCCGACTGCTGCCGGCGGGCGCGCACGTGTTCGGCGCATTGTGGGGCGCGGTGCGGTATGCCTCCATCGCGGGCCTGGTCGCGGGGGTGACCGGCCTGGTCATCGGGGCTTTCGTCGCGGGCTGGCCGCTGTGGGTCGCCGCGCTCTGCCTCTCCGTCGGCGCGCTGCTGGCGCTTCGCCTGCCCGCACCTGGTGCGCCGGTCCCCGGCCCGGCGAAGCCCGCGCCGCCGACGCCGCCGACCAAGCGGCTGCCGCAGCAGGAGCAGCGCACCATCCCGGAGGGCTTCCACGTGTACCGTCCGTCGTCGCTGGACCCGTCCGACGAGGGAAAGAAGAAGTGACGCTGCTGGTCGTGACGGCGGTCGCCGCCGAGGCCGAGGCGCTGGCCCGCGGCCTGACGCCGGGCGCGGACGTGACCGTGGCCCCGGTCGGGGTCGGCCCCGCCGCGGCCGCCGCGGGCACGGCGCGGCTGCTGGCGCTGGCCGGGGACCGCTACCGGGCGGTGGTGTCGGCGGGCATCGGCGGCGGCATCGGCCTGGACCCGGGCGCGACCGCGCTCGCCACCCGCTGCGTGGCCGCCGACCTGGGCGCGGACTCCCCGCAGGGTTTCCTGAGCCTGGACGAGCTGGGCTTCGGCAGTGCCACGGCCGACGTCGACCCCGCCCTGCTGGCCGCCCTGCGCGAAGCGCTGCCGGACGCGGTCGCCGGCGAGGTGCTGACCGTCTCGACCGTCACCGGCACCGCCGAGGGCACCGCCGAGCTGCTGCGCCGTCACCCGACCGCCGTCGCCGAGGCGATGGAGGGCTACGGCGTGGCCTGCGCCGCCCAGGGCGCGAACCTGCCCTTCGCCGAACTCCGCACCATCTCCAACGTCGTCGGGCCCCGCGACCGCGCCGCCTGGCGCATCGGCGACGCCTTCACCGCCCTCACCGCCGCAGGCGCGGCTCTGGCCGCGCTGCGCTGACCTCTACTCGACCTCTTCGACGACGCCGTCGTCGTAGATGGTGGGCGGGGCGGGGATGACAGTCTCGTCGATGAGGACCTCGCTGTGGCCGCCGCAGCCGTGGTCCAGGGAGACGATGCGGCCGTCGTCGGGGGCGTACACGTTGGCGCAGGCGCCGAACATGCGGCCCAGCGAGCCGCCCAGTTTCACGTAGAACGCGCAGGACACGCAGCGCGCGGTGCGCGGCGCGGCGAGCGAGATCGGGGCGTCGGGGCCGTTCTCGCCGTCGTACCAGCGCTGGGCGGCCTCCTCGCGGCCCAGCGGGGACAGCACGCGCGGGCGGCCCAGGCCGAGCTCCCAGGCGACCTCGTCGACCTCGGGGTCGCCGCCGAGCAGGTAGCCGGGGGTGAGCCGGTCGTCGTCCTCGGGGGTGGGCAGTAGGTCGCCGACGCCCAGGTCACCGGGGTGCAGCCGCTCGTGCCAGGGCACCCAGCCGGGGGCGAGCAGCGCGTCGCCGCCGGGCAGCAGCACCGTCTCGCAGACGGTGACGTGCTTGCTGCGCGGGGCGCGGGTCACCGTGACGGCCCACTGCCAGCCGCGGTAACCCGGCAGGTCGCAGGCGAAGTAGTGGGTGACCACACGATCGCCTTCGGCGACCACGTTCAGATGCTCGCCGATGTGCCCGGGTTCCTCGGTGATCGCGGCACGGGCGACGTCGACCGCCTCGGCGCAGGCTTGATCGACTTTCGGGGCGCGGGTGGCGGTCCTGGTCACGTTCCCCATTCTTCCTCATCGCTGATTCGGAGTTTCGCTGACCCGGCAGCCCTGGCCGGGGCCTCGCCGGGCCGGCCGCCACGGGACGATCTTCGTGGCTCGGTACACAATCGGCCTTCGATCTGGAACGATGCGCCCCATGAGCACAGCTGGTCCTGGTGTGGTCGGAGCCTTCGACCGCTACTTCGAGATCTCCGCCCGCGGGTCGACGATGTCCCGCGAAGTGCGTGGTGGCCTGGCCACTTTCTTCACGATGGCCTACATCGTGGTGCTGAACCCGCTCATCCTCGGCGGGGGCAAGGACATCGACGGAGTGTCACTGCCACTGGCGGCGGTGGCGGCGGCGACCGCGCTGATGGCGGGTCTGCTGACGATTCTGATGGGTGTCGTCGGCCGGTTCCCGCTGGCGCTGGCGGCGGGTCTCGGCGTCAACGCCCTCGTGGCGTACGAGATCGCGCCGCTGATGACGTGGGCCGACGCGATGGGTCTGGTGGTCATCGAAGGTGTGATCATCGCGATCCTGGTGCTGACGAACCTGCGGGTGGCGGTCTTCCACAGCGTGCCGATGCAGCTGAAGACGGCCATCGGCGTCGGCATCGGCCTGTTCCTGACCATCATCGGCTTCGTCGACGCCGGCTTCGTACGCTCGACCGGCCAGGGTTCGCCGCCGATCGGGTTGGGCATCGGCGGCAAGATCGTGACCTGGCCGGGCCTGGTCTTCGTGATCGGCCTGCTGGTGACGATCGTGCTGGTGGCGCGCAAGGTCAAGGGCGCGATCCTGATCGGCATCATCGGCACGACCGTGCTGGCGATCATCGTCGAGGCGATCGCGAAGGTGGGCCCCGCGGGCGGCCCCACCGGCACCCCGGCCGGCTGGGCCCTGAACGTGCCGGTCGTTCCGGACAAGTGGGTCGGCAAGCCCGACCTGTCCCTGCTCGGCAACTTCAACGTGCTGGGCGGCTGGCGGAGCGCGGGCATCGTGGTCTGCGCGATGTTCGTCTTCACGCTGCTGCTGACCGACTTCTTCGACACGATGGGCACCATGGTCGCCGTCGCCCAGGAGGGCGGCATGCTGACCGAGGACGGCATGGTCCCGCGTACCAAGGAGATCCTGCTGGTCGACTCGATCGCGGCGGCGGCGGGTGGTGCGGCGAGCACGTCGAGCAACACGTCGTACATCGAGAGCGCGGCGGGTGTCGCCGAGGGCGCGCGGACCGGTTTCGCCAACCTCGTCACCGGTGGCCTGTTCCTGCTGGCGATGTTCCTGGCCCCGCTGGTCACCGTCGTGCCGTTCGAGGCTGCGTCGGTGGCGCTGGTGGTCGTCGGCTTCCTGATGATGACCGCGGTGCGCAACATCGACTGGACCGACTACGAGATCGGCATCCCGGCGTTCCTCACCATCGTGATCATGCCGTTCACGTACTCGATCTCGAACGGCATCGGCGCCGGTGTCATCACGTATGTCCTGATCAAGGCGAGCAAGGGCAAGCTGCGCGACGTGCACCTGCTGCTGTGGATCGTGGCGCTGCTGTTCGTGGTGTATTTCGCCGTGGGCGCGCTGGAGAAGCTGGTTTTCTGAGAGCGTGACCGCTCTCACCTCGGGCGATATTTATTTTGTTAGCCAGGCTTATTAGCTAAGCTAATAAGCGTGACGGAGCAGGTGGTGATGGTGACGCAAGCTTCTCCCGAGGAGCTGACCGAGCGGCTCCGCGACGCCATCACCCGGCTCAACCGTCGGCTGCGCCAGGAGCGCCCCGTCGGCGATCTCACCGTTACCCAGCTGTCGGCCCTGACCAGCCTGCGGATCGGCGGCGCGCTCACCCCGCGCGAGCTGTCCGAGGCCGAGCGGGTGCAACCGCCCACGATGACCAAGATCGTGGCGAAGCTGGAGGAACGCGGTCTGATCAGCCGGACCCCGCACCCCACCGACGGGCGGCAGGTTCTGCTGTCGCCCAGCGACCGGGGGCTCGCGGTGCTGGAGGACTACCAGCGGGTGCGCGACGAATGGCTGGCCGGCAAGCTGGCGGGTTTCACCGCCCAGGAACGCGACACGGTGGCCCGTGCCGCAGCACTGCTGGAGCGGCTCGCGCGCGATTGATCGCAGGGCACCCTGCGATCAATCGAACGGAGGCCTGATCCGTCCGATCCGACCGGGACACCCCGGCCGGTGAGCGGCGGCAAGGCTATCCGAGGAGGCGCACTCCGCGTGCGGGCAAGACTGAGCACCACCTTCCGTTCCCTGACGGTTCGCAATTACCGGCTCTTCGCGGGCGGTCAGCTGATCAAGCTGATCGGCGTGTGGATGATGTACGTCGCCCAGGACTGGCTGGTCCTGGAGCTGAGCAACGACTCCCCGACCGCGCTGGGCCTGGTCACCGCACTCCAGTTCGTCCCCGTCATGCTGCTCACCCTGTACGCGGGCACGCTGGCCGACCGCTTCGACAAGCGCACCCTGCTGATGGTCTCCAACGGGGCCTGGGCCCTGCTCGCCATCGCACAGGCCGTGCTCATCGCCACCGGGGTCATCCAGCTCTGGCACATCATGGTGTTCGCGGGCCTGCTCGGCGTGGCCCAGGCCATCGAGACGCCGGTGCGGCAGGCGTTCGTCTCGGAGCTGGTCGGCAAGCCGCTGCTGCCCAATGCCCTGTCGCTGTCCGCCGCCACCTTCCAGACCGCCCGCATCACCGGCCCGGCGCTGGCCGGTGTCGCCATCGCCTGGCTCGGCACCGGACCGGTGTTCCTGGTCAGCACCGTGATGGCGGTGGCCCCGGTGCTCATGCAGGCCCGGATGCGCCCCGCCGAGTTGCACCGCCCCGAGCTGCTGCCGCGCGACGAGCGCGCCGAGGCCAAGGTCGCCGACGGCCTGCGCTACGTGCGCACCCGGCACGACCTGCTGCTGCCGATGGTGATGATGCTGGTCATCGCGATGTTCGGGTACAACTTCCAGCTGACCCTGGCGCTGCTGGCCAAGACCGTGTTCGCCACCGGCGCGGCAACCTTCGGCCTGTTCAACACGGCACTGGCGGTCGGCTCGCTGGCCGGGGCGCTGGCGGGCACCGCCCGCAAGGGCCGGCCGTCGGTGTACCTGCTGCTCGCCGCCGCGGTCGCGTTCGGCCTGCTGGCCATCGCGGTCGGCGTCGCGCCGACCAAGTGGCTGGTCCTGCTGCTGCTGGTGCCGACCGGGTTCAGCACCGTGTTCCTGGCCCAGGCCGCTAACCAGCGGGTGCAGCTAGGCGTGGACGGGGCGTTCCGCGGCCGGGTGATGGCGCTGTACGTGCTGATCTTCCTGGGCACCGCGCCCATCGGCTCGATGGTCATCAGCTGGATCGCGGAGACCTTCGGAGCGGCTGCCGGCATCTGGCTCGGCGGTGCGGTCTCGCTGGTCGCGGCGCTGGGCGCGCTGGTGTGGCAGTTGCGGCACGCCGGGGACCGGCTGTCCTTCCAGGCCCGGCCCATGCCCCGGGTCCGCGTCGTGCACGCGGAGAGTGTCGCCGCCGCGTGATGGAATGCGGTCCATGGACCGCGCACCGGTAGCGTCCCTCCCGCGCGGCGCGCCACCGGCCGCCCCAAGATCGCTGTTTCCGGTCAGAACCTCTGGTGAGGCCACGGGTTCTGACCGGAAACAGCGATCATGCCGCCCCTCACCCCCACCGGAGGCCGACGTGAACCACGCTTCCTGGCTCAGGCGCGTCGGCGCGGCGGTGGTCGACCTGCTGATCGCCGCCGGGTTCGTCGTGCTCGCCTACGTGATCGACGGGCCGGAGGTCGTCGCGCCGTCGCTCGACCCGCGGACCGGGCAGGTCGTGCCCGGCGCGCCGAGCGGAGGCGGCGTCGTCTACTGGACGGTGCTGCTGACCGGACTCGCAGTCGTCGGATACAACCGGTGGATCCAGGCGGGGGACACCGGCTTCAGCTGGGGCCGCCGGGTGCTGGGAGTCAAGCTTGTCGGCGACGGCACCGGCACACCGGTCGGCGCGGGGCGGGCGTTCCTGCGCGATGTGGCCCACCTCGTCGACGCGCTCATCTGCTACCTGGGCTTCCTGTTCCCGCTGTGGGACGCCAAGCGGCAGACCCTCGCGGACAAGCTCGCCCGCACGGTCGTGGTCGAAGCCTGATCGCGCGAGCGCAGATTATTCCGGCCGCGCGGCCGATGATCGGTGACGTCAATCAACTGGCGAGGAAAGGGCAGGTAGGCATAATGTCGTTCAATGTGGCGACCGACAGCGCTCTTCCGCTCACTCTCGGAGTGATCGCGCTGGTCGGTATGCCCGGCGCCATCGCCGCCGTGATCTGCGCGGATGACGTCGTTGCCCAGGTGCGCAGCCGGGCTGAGCAGGTCCGGGAGTCCTGGCACGAGCAGCGCACCATCGACCGCCTGGAGCGCGCGTTCGCCCCGGCCCCGCCCGCCGGCCCGCCGTGGGTCGCCGCGGCCCGGGTCGCCACGGACGCCATCGGCTCCGCCCGGGAGAGCATGGTCCAGTTCGCCGCCGAGCGGCTCAGCGCCGTCGGCCTCGCCCCCGCCTGGCTGCCGCAGCCCGCGTCGGACGGGCCGCCGCTGGTGCCGTTCGAGGAGATCGTCGACCGGCTGCGTGAGCTGCCCCGCGACGACGCCGGCTACGACCAGGCGCTGCGCGACGTGTGCCAGTGCCTCGGCATCGACGAGCACCTGACCGAGGTGGACGGCCTCGACCTGCAGATCGAACGGGTACGCGTCGAGGGCGCGCTCATCGCCGCAGGAGTCGTGCTCGCGGAGGCCTGATGCGCCTGTTCGTCGCCGTCTTCCCACCGCCAGAGGCGGTCGGCCACCTGGCCGCCGTGGTGGACTCTCTCGCTGTCAGCAGGGCCCATGCACGGGTCACACCCACCGAGCGGTGGCATCTGACACTGGCGTTCCTCGGGGAGGTGCCCGATGAGTCGGCCGGACCCGCCACGCTGGCCCTGTCCGCCGTGGACGGTCCCGTCGGCGAGCTGCGGATCCGGGGCGGCGGAAAGTTCGGCCACGGGCGGTCCACAGTGCTCTGGGCGGGCATCGAGGGCGACGTCGACGGCCTGACCCGGGTGGGCCGGGCGGTACGCCGCGAGCTGCGGGCGCGCCGCCTGCACCCCGACGACAAACGTTTTGCCCCGCACCTGACCATCGCCCGCCCCGGCGACCGGATCGGCCACCCCGAACTCGCCGGCGACCTGGCGACTCTGCACGACTACACCGGTCCGACCTGGCCGGTCACCGAACTCGTGCTGGTGCGCAGCCTGCTCGGCCCGCACCCGTCCTACACGCCGCTGGCCCACCACCCGCTCTGAGCCCCACCGCCGCATGCCGGCGACTCCCCGCCGGGCGCGAGCGGCCAGGTGCACGGTTCCGCCCCCGTCCCCGCCCGGTGCGCGTGGCGGGGACGGCGGGCGGCCGGGTTCACCAGGCCCAGGCCTCGGGGCCGGGGCCGCCCTTGCCGATCGGCGGGAACAGCTCGTCGAGACGGGTCAGGGTGTCCTCGTCCAGGGTGACGGTGAGCGCGCCGAGGGTCTTGTCGAGCTGCTCGGCGGTGCGCGGGCCGATGATCGGGGCCGTCACGCCGGGGCGGGACAGCAGCCAGGCCAGCGCGACGTCGGCCGGGTCGGCGTCGAGGGACTCGCAGAGCTTCTCGTACGCCTCGATGGTGCCGCGGTGCTCGGCCAGCGTGTCGTTCGCCCGGCCCTCGCCGGACCGCCCCGCCGTGCCATCCTTGATCTTGCGGATCGCCCCGCTCAGCAGCCCGCCGTGCAGCGGCGACCACGGGATGATGCCGACCCCGTACTGCTGCGCGGCCGGGATCACCTCCAGCTCGACATGGCGCGTCATGAGGTTGTAGATGCACTGCTCGGCGACCAGGCCCAGGAAGTGGCGGCTGCGGGCGGCCTCCTGCGCGGCGGCGATGTGCCAGCCGGCGAAGTTCGACGAGCCGACGTAGAGCACCTTGCCCTGGGCGACGAGGGTCTCCATCGCCTGCCAGATCTCCTCCCACGGCGTCTTACGGTCGACGTGGTGCATCTGGTAAAGGTCGATGTAGTCGGTCTGCAGGCGGCGCAGCGACGCGTCGGCGGCCTTGACGATGTGCCGGGCGGACAGGCCCTGCTCGTTGGGCCACTCGCCCATCTTCCCGTAGACCTTCGTGGCCAGCACGACCTTGTCGCGGCGGCCTCCGCCCTGCGCGAACCAGCGGCCGATGATGTGCTCGGTGATGCCCTCGCCGATCTTCCAGCCGTACACGTCGGCGGTGTCGAAGAAGTTGATGCCGTGCTCGAGGGCGCGGTCCATGATGGCGTGGCTGTCCGGTTCGGACGTCTGGGGACCGAAGTTCATGGTCCCGAGGCAGAGCCTGCTGACGGTCAGGCCGGTGCGGCCCACAGTGGTGAACTCCATGAGCACCCACCCTATCCCCGCCGGAACGGTGCCCGGCGGGGCGAAAGGGACGGTCTCAGCTCTCCCGGGCCGCCGGGGCGCCACCGAACAGCACGTCGTCCCAGCTCGGGAGGCGCTTGCGCGGCTTGTCGCCGGTGCCGGTCGTGTTGGCGGCGTCGGCGGGCTGCCGGCGCGGGCGCAGCACGGCCAGCGACGGCACGGCCGGCACCTCCTTGGGCGCGTCGGCGTCCTCGTCGAAGGCGCTGCTGTCCCGGCCGCCGGCCAGCACGGCGCTGGCCGGGCGCTGGCGCGGCGCGTCCGAGGGCACGTCGAGCCCGCGGCCGGGGCCGCTGCCCAGGGGCCGGTCCATCGCGGCGACCAGCGCGTCGCGGCCGGCCCGGATCGGGTCGCGGCCGGGGCGGCGCGCGGTGTCGGTCGCGCTGGGCAGGCCGTGGCCGCTGCGGCTGGGCGGCGGCGTCTGGCCCGCGGTCGGGTCCTGGCCCAGGATCTGGGTGGGACGCTCGGCGCACAGGTACTGCGCCATGTCGTCGTGCGGCGACACCGACTGCCGGTTGCGGTCGAGCTCCCAGATCGCCTGCGCGGTGGCCTTGCCCGACGGCCAGGTCGCCACGACGCGCCAGGTGCCGTCGTCGCGGCGGTACGCATCCCAGGAGATCTTCTCCGTGTCGATGCCGTGCTGGGCCAGCCGGCCGTCGACGACGTCGGCGAGGGTCGCGCCCTTGTCCGAGCTCTTCAGCCGGGTGCGCCGCGCGTGCTGGGCGAGCATGGCCCGCTCCTGCAGCACCGGGCCGGCGTAGCGCAGCACGCGGTCCACCGGCACGCCCGCGATGCGGGCCACGTCCTCGGCGCTCTCGCCGGAGCGGATGCGCGACTGGATGTCCCGCGGGGACAGCACGGTGGCCGCGTCGAAGGGCGACGCGGTGATGGTCATGGTGTGCGCGCCGGAGCCGCGGTCGGGGTGCGTCGCCGAGGCGACGCGGTCGTCGATGGGCAGCGCGAGCAGACGACCGACCTCGTCCGCGAGCACGAGTGCCTGGCCGTCTTCGGAGAGAGCGACGAACCGTACGGGTCGCATCGTCAGCCTCCGTCCCCTGTGCCGGTCCATGCCGTGGCTGCCGGGGGGAGTTCCCGGCCACGGTATGACGTTCCCAAGAGAACACCGTACGCGGTGAAGGCACACCCGCGCACCCGCCACGCCGAGTCTGACGACACGCTCACATTCGCGTGCGGACATGTTCGGAGGTCCACCGTGGCCGGTGGGCGGCGCTGCGCCGCGTTCAGTTCCTGCGTACGGCCGCCAGCGAGGTGGCCAGACCGCGCTTGAGCCGTGCGCCCACCGGACGCTCCACATAGCGGTGGATCAGCCAGGACACGCCGAGCATCAGCGCGACGATCCCGGCCAGCAGCGGCCAGTGCGGCACCCGGTCGCGCAGTGCCACGATCAGCGTCTGCCCGATGGCCTGGTGGATCAGGTACAGCGGGTAGGTCAGCGCGCCCGCGACCGTCAGCCAGCGCCACCCGACCCGCTGGAACGCGCCGAGCGCGACCGCCGCCAGCACTGCGAAACAGCCGGTGACCAGGGCCGCCACGCTCCACCAGCTCTGCTGGAAGTGCTCCAGCGGCGGGTAGCCCTGCAGCCGGTACAGCGCGATCAGCCAGTTGACACCGACCAGGCCCCACAGCAGCAGGTTCGAGCCGAACCGGTGGATCAGGAACAGCGCCACGCCCGCGACGAAGTACGGCGCGAACTGCGGCACGATCATGTTGTTGAGCCAGCCCTGGTTCCAGGTGGTGGAGAAGACCGCGACCAGTGTCCACACGCTGCAGAAGTAGACGACCCGGCGGTAGGTCACGCCGAGCCAGACCACGATCGCGAAGAGCAGGTAGAAGCGCAGTTCCGCGCCGAGCGACCAGTACGACCAGTCCTGGTCGGTCACGCCCAGCCCGCTCTGCAGCATGGTCAGGTTGACCAGCGACTCGGGCGCGGGCAGCGGCCCGCGCAGCGCCGGCCAGGCGGCGAGCACGGCGGTGGTCAGCACGACGCCGACCCAGTACGCGGGGAACAGCCGGACGGCCCGGGACGCGGCGAACTCGCCCAGGCCGCGGCCCCAGCTGCTCAGGCAGATGACGAAACCGCTGATGAGGAAGAACAGGTTGACGCCGAGCCAGCCGAAGGACGCGGCGGCGGCCAGCGGGCCGAACAGCGTGCCGGGGTCGACGCCCCACGGTCCGCGTACCAGATGATGGGCGACCACCAGCAGCGCCGCGGCCAACCGCAGCCCGTCGAGGATCAGCAGCCGGGTCGGCGCGGGGCGTGCGGCGGGTGCGCCGTCGGGGCTCGCGGTCGGGGCGTCTGCGGCCGGGGCCACCGGGCGGCCCGCCGTCGGGGCGTGCGCCGGCAAGGCCTGTGGCGGCGCGTCCAGCGGGATGGCCTTCATGACTTTCAGAACACGGGGACCCCCCGCTCGGGTTGAGACGTCGGTCGTCTTCTTGCCGATCGGTTCCGTCTGCGTCGACACCAGTGGGACCCCTTGCGCTGGTCGGGTGGGCTCGCTCTGAAGGCGGTTGCCCAGCCGTGCCGCTGGCTACACCCGGCGGAAGGGGCGAGCCTATCCAAGACATCCGCAAAGAGGTTCAAATGCCGCGAACATTCACCGGTACGCGGACAAAAACGCGGCGGAGCCCTTCGGGCCCCGCCGCATCAGGTGCGTGAAACGGTCTACAGCTGCTCGATCACGTAGTCGATGCTCGCGGTCAGCGCCTGCACGTCCGACGGGTCGATGGCCGGGTACAGCGCCACGCGCAGCTGGTTGCGGCCCAGCTTGCGGTAGGGCTCGGTGTCGACCACGCCGTTGGCGCGCAGGGTCTTGGCGATCGCGGCCGCGTCGACGCCCTCATTGAAGTCGATCGTGGCCACCACATTGGAGCGCAGCCCCGGGTCGGTCACGAACGGCGTCGCCACCGGCGACTTCTCCGCCCAGCGGTACAGGATCTCGGCGCTCTCCGCGGTGCGCTGCGCCGCCCAGGACAGGCCGCCCTGCGCGTTCATCCAGTCCGTCTGCTCGGCGGCCAGGAAGATGGTGGCCAGTGCCGGGGTGTTCAGGGTCTGCTCCAGCCGCGAGTTCTCGATCGCGGTGACCAGGTCGAGGAACGCCGGGATGTACCGTCCGCCGGCCTTGATCTCCTCGGCGCGCGCGATGGCGGCCGGGGACAGGATCGCGATCCACAGGCCGCCGTCCGAGGCGAAGCACTTCTGCGGGGCGAAGTAGTAGACGTCGCTCTGGGTCAGGTCCACGTCCAGGCCGCCCGCCGCCGAGGTGGCGTCGTGCAGGACCAGCGCGCCCGGGTCGGCCCCGGCCACCCGCTGCACCGGCACCGCGACACCGGTCGACGTCTCGTTCTGCGGGATGCCGTAGGCGTCCACGCCCTCCTCGGCGACCAGGAACGCCGCGCTGCCCGGCTCACCCTTGTGCACCGTCGGCGTGCCCAGGAACGGGGCGTCCTTGACGGCCTTGGCGAACTTCGCGCCGAACTCGCCGAACGTGGCGAACTGCGCCCGGTCCTTGATCAGGGAGAACGCGGCGACCTCCCAGAAGGCGGTGGTGCCACCGTTGCCGATGATCACCTCGTAGCCCTCGGGCAGGCCGAAGAAGTCGGCCAGGCCCTGCCGGAAGCGGGCGACCTGGTTCTTCACCGTCTTCTGCCGGTGCGAGGTGCCGAGGAAGGAACTGGAAACCGCGCTGAGCGCCTCCACCGCCTGGGGCCGTACCTTGGACGGGCCGCAGCAGAACCGGCCGTCGACAGGCAGGAGCTCGGCAGGGATGGTGATCGGCGTCTCGGCCATGACATCAGTCCTTCAGGCGTGTCAGATCGTGCGAGAAAGCATCGGCGACGCTGCCAATGCCGCATTCTCCCACGTCAACGACCCACCCCAGGGCTCCGTCCCACCCTTTCCCCCGTGACGGTCCTCACGCCCCGACTCCGCCCGCCCTTCCCGCCGCAACTCTTAACGAGTCGCGGTGACCAGGCCGTTCTCAGGGCGCGACTCTTTAAGAGTTGCGGCAGGGGGTGGGACGCGCGAAGGGCGCCCGCGGAGCGGGCGCCCTTCGTGACGGTGACGGGTCAGTGGTGGCTGATGGCGTTCCAGCCTTCGACTTCCTGGGCCTTGCGGGTGCCGGGGCCGACGTACGTCGCCGACGGGCGGACCAGGCGGCCCAGCTTCTTCTGCTCCAGGATGTGCGCGGACCAGCCGGCCACCCGGGCGCAGGTGAACATCGAGGTGAACATGTGCGCGGGCACCTCGGCGAAGTCGAGCACGACGGCCGACCAGAACTCGACGTTGGTCTCCAGGACCCGGTCGGGGCGGCGGGCACGCAGCTCGGCCAGTGCCGCCTTCTCCAGCGCCTCGGCCACCTCGTAGCGGGCCGCGCCCAGCTCCTTGGCGGTGCGGCGGAGCACGCGCGCACGCGGGTCCTCGGCCCGGTAGACCCGGTGGCCGAAGCCCATCAGCCGCTCGCCGCGGTCCAGCACGCCCTTGACGTAGCCCTCGGCGTCGCCGGAGCGCTCCACGCCCTCGATCATGTGCAGCACCCGCGAGGGCGCGCCGCCGTGCAGCGGGCCGGACAGCGCGCCGATGCCGGAGGAGATGCAGGCCGCGGCGTCGGCGCCGGTGGAGGCGACGACCCGGGTGGTGAAGGTGGAGGCGTTCATACCGTGCTCGGCGGCCGAGATGAAGTATGCGTCGACGGCCTTGACGTGCCGCGGGTCGGGCTCGCCGCGCCAGCGCTTCATGAAGCGCTCGACGATCGTCTGCGCCTTGTCGATCTCCTTCTGCGGCACGGCCGGCAGGCCCAGGCCGCGGGCCGACTGCGCCACGAACGACAGCGCGGTCACCGACACCCGGGCGAGGTCCTCGCGGGCCTGCTCGTCGGAAATGTCGAGCAGCTGGCCCAGGCCCCAGTACGGGGCGAGCATGGCGACCGCGGACTGCACGTCGACGCGGATGTCGCCGGAGTGCACGGGCACCGGGAACGGCTCGGCGGGCGGCAGGCCCGGCCCGAACTTGCCGTCCACCAGCAGCGCCCAGACGTTGCCGAAGGAGACCTGGCCGATCAGGTCCTCGATGTCGACGCCCCGGTAGCGAAGCGAACCGCCCTCCTTGTCAGGCTCGGCGATCTCGGTCTCGAAGGCGATCACGCCCTCCAGGCCCGGCTTGAAGTCGGACATGTCGTTCTCCCGGTTCATCGACCTGAGGTTAGGTTCAGTTCGAGCAACATCTTGCCCCGCGGGTAACCGTTTGGCGACCCGCCCCGCACGCGCGGGAAACGTCTTCTTCGGCCGACGGCGGTTCTGTCAACGGGATTTCCACCGGCGGCGAGCTGGCACGACATGATTTCCACTGCTGATACGCAGTGCGACAGGATGACTACGTGACTTGGAGCACATCTTGACCACCGGCCCCTCCGCCGCCCCGCACGATCTGGCGCGCATGCGCCGCGAGTACGAGCCCGCCGGCCCGCACCGCCCGGCCGTGCGCGAGGAACCCCTCGTCGAGGAGCACCTCGCCGCGGACTGGCCGACCCAGTTCGGCCGGTGGTTCGCCGAGGCGGTCGCCGCGCAACTGCCCGAGCCGAACGCGATGATCGTGGCCACGGCCGACCCGGATGGGCGGCCCAGCAGCCGCACCGTGCTGCTCAAGGGCTACGACGAGCGCGGTTTCGTGTTCTTCACCAACTACGGGTCGCGCAAGGGGCGGGAGGCGCTGGCCAACCCGTACGCCAGCCTGCTCTTTCCCTGGTTCGCGATGGGCCGCCAGGTGGTGGTCTGCGGCCGGATCGCCCCGGTGGACCGGCACGTCAGCGAGGAGTACTTCCGCGTCCGGCCGCGCGGGGCGCAGCTCGGCGCGTGGGCCAGCGCGCAGTCCTCGGTGCTGCCCGACCGGCAGGCGCTGGACGACGCGTACGCCGCCGCCGAGCAGTCGTTCCCGGCCGAGGCCGAGGTGCCGCTGCCCGAGCACTGGGGCGGCCTGCGGGTGGAGCCGGAGACCGTCGAGTTCTGGCAGGGCAGGCGCAGCCGGCTGCATGATCGGCTCCGTTTCCGCAGGGACACCGACGGCGGCGCGGACAGGTGGATCGTGGAGCGCCTCGCGCCCTAGAAAGCCATGTAGGGTGCGGGATCGTGACCAATTTTGCGCCGTCCGGCACCCAATGGACGATCAGCCACGGTGACCAGACCGCTACCGTCGTCGAGGTCGGCGGCGGTCTGCGCAGCTACTCGGTGGGCGGGGCGGAGATCCTCGACGGGTACGCCGAGTCCGAGCTCTGCCCGGCAGGCGCCGGCCAGTTGCTGATGCCCTGGCCGAACCGGATCCGCGACGGCCACTACCGCCACGGCGGTCAGGCGCTGCAGCTGCCGCTGAGCGAGCCGAGCCTGCACAACGCCATCCACGGCCTGGTCCGCTGGTTGTCCTGGCAGCCGGTGCGGCAGGAGGACGGCCTGCTCGTGGTCGAGTGCGTGCTGGAGCCGCAGCTCGGCTACCCGTGGCGGCTGGCGCTGCGGGTCGAGTACCGGCTGGACGAGCGCGGGCTGACCGTGACGCACCACGTCGCGAACCGCTCCGCCGACACCGCGCCGTTCGGCGTCGGCACCCACCCCTACCTGCGCATCCCCGGCCTGCCGGTGGACGAGCTGACGCTGACCGTGCCCGCCCGGACCCGGCTGCTGGTCGACGGCCGCATGCTGCCCATCGGCGCGGCCAAGGTGGCGGGCGGCGAATTCGACTTCACCGAGCCGCGGCGCATCGGCGCGCTGGAGCTGGACACCGCGTTCGGCGACCTGGTGCGCGACGACGAGGGCGGCTCGACGGTCACCATCGGCGTCCCGGACGGGCGCGCGGTGCACGTCTGGGCGGACCGCAACTTCCACTGGTGGCAGCTGTTCACCGCGCACACGCTGACCGGCGAGCGGCACCGCCGCGCGGTGGCGATCGAGCCGATGACCTGCCCGCCCGACGCGATGCGCTCGGGCCGGGACCTGATCGAGCTGGCCCCCGACGCGACCTGGCAGGGCGCCTGGGGGATCCGCGCCGACCTCGGGGCCTGAGCGTGGAGTTCGCCGACGTCGTGCGCCGGCGCCGGATGGTGCGCCGGTACGACGCGGACCGGCCGGTGCCGGCGGAGGCCGTGCACCGGCTGCTGAGCCACGCCGTCCGGGCGCCCTCGGCCGGCTTCGCCCAGGGCTGGGCGTTCCTGGTGCTGGAGACGGCGGACGAGCGCGAGCGCTTCTGGGCCGCGACGTCGCCGCAGCCCGGCGCGCGGACGCGCTGGCTGGCGAACATGCGCACCGCGCCGCTGATCATCGTGCCGCTGTCGAACAAGTCGGCGTACCTGGACCGGTACGCCGAGGCGGACAAGGGCTGGACGGATCGCGACGAGGCCCGCTGGCTGGTGCCGTACTGGCACGTCGACACCGGCATGGCCGCGCTGTTGATGCTGCTCACCGCAGTGGACGAGGGCCTGGACGGGTGCTTCTTCGGCATCCCGCCGCAGCGGCTCGACGCGTTCCGGGAGGCGTTCGCGGTGCCGGCGGAGTACACCCCGATCGGGGCGGTCAGCGTGGGCTACCGGGCGGCCGATCACCGCTCGGCGTCACTCGCCCGGGGGCGCAGGTCACTCGACGAGGTGGTCCACCGCGGGACCTGGGGATCGACCATCGAAGAGGCGCAGGCGTCGCCGGGTGCGCGCAACGTCGCCGACGGCGGCTAGGCTGAGCGCACTCGGTTTCCGGAGGGAGGGCAGGGCGCGTGATTTTCAAGGCGGTGCGCGACGGGCAGCCGTACCCGGAGCACGGGTACACCCTCAAGCAGTGGGCCGAGATCCCGCCGCGGCCGGTGTCGCTGAACCAGCTCATCACGATCAAGCTGGAGATGGCACTGGACCGGGTCCTGGCGGAGGACTCGACGTTCTACGGGGACCTGTTCCCGCACGTCGTGCAGTGGAAGGGCGAGCTGTACCTGGAGGACGGCCTGCACCGGGCGCTGCGCGCGGCGCTCCAGCAGCGCCATCAGATCCACGTCCGAGTGCTCGTGCTGAGCTGAGCTGCCGTTAAGGTGGCCCGGTGACGACTCCGGTGCTCCCCCTCGATCTGCTCGACCTGGACTCGCTGCTCACCGACGAGGAGCTGCAGATCCGCGCCGTGGTGCGGCGCCTGGTCGACGACAAGGTGCGCCCGCACGTGGCCGGCTGGTACGAGACCGGCCACGTCCCGGTGCGCGAGCTGGCCCGCGACTTCGGCGCGCTGGGGCTGCTCGGCATGCACCTGGAGGGCTACGGCTGCGCCGGGTCGTCCGCGGTCGCGTACGGGCTGGCCTGCCTGGAGCTGGAGGCGGCCGACTCGGGGGTGCGCTCGCTGGTGAGCGTGCAGGGCTCGCTGGCCATGTTCGCGATCTGGAAGTACGGCTCCGAGGAGCAGAAGCAGCGCTGGCTGCCCGGTATGGCCACGGGTGAGCTGATCGGGTGTTTCGGGCTGACCGAGCCCGACCACGGCTCCGACCCGGCGAACATGTCCACCCGGGCCCGCCGCGACGGCGACGGCTGGGTGCTGCACGGCGGCAAGATGTGGATCACCAATGCGCCGGTGGCGGACGTGGCGGTGATCTGGGCCCGCACCGACGAGGGCGTGCGCGGCTTCGCGGTGCCGATGGACACGCCCGGCGTGACCGCCAAGGAGATCACCGGCAAGCTCTCGCTGCGCGCCAGCGCCACCGGCGAGATCGTGCTGGACGAGGTGCGCCTGCCCGCCGACGCGATCCTGCCCGCCGCAGCCGGCCTGAAGGCTCCGCTGAGCTGCCTCACCGAGGCCCGCTACGGCATCGTCTGGGGTGCGCTGGGCGCGGCCCGCGACTGCCTGCACACCGCGATCGAGTACGCCGGCACCCGCACCCAGTTCGGCAAGCCGATCGCGGCCTTCCAGCTCACCCAGGCCAAGCTCGCCGACATGGCCCTCGAACTGCAGAAGGGCTTCCTGCTGGCGCTGCACCTGGGCCGCACGGCCGACCGGGGCGGGCTGCGCCCGGAGATGGTCAGCGCGGGCAAGCTCAACAACGTGCGCGAGGCCATCGCGATCGCCCGGCAGTGCCGCACCATCCTCGGCGCCAACGGCGTGTCCGGGGAGTACCCGGTGCTCCGCCACGCCAACAACCTGGAGAGCGTGCTGACCTACGAGGGCACCTCGGAGATCCATCAGCTGGTGCTCGGCCAGCGGCTCACCGGCATCGCCGCCTTCGCCTGACCCGCGCCCGCCGTCGTCGCGTATTCGTCCGACCGCAGAGGGTGCTTGTTGTCGGCGTCGGGTAATACCGTGGTGTCCGTACACCCCAGCGGTCAGACAGGAGACGTCACATGGGCGCCGCCGACGAGCCGACGCAGAACCTGCCGGAGTTCAAGCCCGGCCGGTCCCGGCCGACCGAACCGCTGCCCCGGCAGCGGCCCGACGACGAGGACCACGAGCCGGTCGCGCCGCCGCGCCGGTCGGGATTCGCCCGCGCGCTGCTGAGCCTGGTGGTCGTGCTCGGCCTGCTGGTCGGCGGCTACTTCGGGCTCACCGCGGCCGGGTTGATCCCGAAGTGGAGCAACCCGTTCGCCGAGCGCACGACCGACAACACGCAGCCGCCGCTGCTGCTGTCGATCAAGGACCTGAGCCGGTTCGTGGCCGCCGAGGGCAACTTCGAGGTCATCGTCGACCTCAAGCAGGACCGCAAGTTCATCCCGGACTGGCTGCTCAACCAGCGCACGCTGTTCGTGGCCGCCGGCACGGTCGAGGCGTACGTCGACTTCGCCAACGTTTCCGACGACAAGATCGTCGTGTCGCCGGACCGCAAGTCGGTGACGATCACGCTGCCGCCGCCGACGGTGGCCGAGCCGAAGCTCGACCTGGACCGCAGCTACGTCTTCGCCGAGGAGCGCGGCCTGATCAACCGGGTCGGCGAGTTCTTCGACGGCGACCCCAACCGCCAGCAGGAGACCCTGCTGAAGGCGGAGCAGGAGCTGGCCAACGCGGCGAAGAAGAGCACGCTGCAACAGCGGGCCGAGGAGAACACCCGCAAGATGCTGGAGAGCATGATGCGCTCGCTGGGGTTTACCACGGTCACGGTGATCTTCGACGGGGCGTGAGGTCAGGCCCGCGAGCCGGGTGCGCCCTTCGGGCCGAGCATGCGGTTCACCAGGTTCGCGGTGGCGCGCTGGATCCGGGAGTCGCGGTAGCCCCGGCGGTTGAGCGCGAGCGGCCAGTTGAAGGTGCCCGCGCAGAACACCACCGCGCCTGAGGCGGCCTCGTACACGCTGGTGTTCTGTACGGCGGGCTTGCCCTTCGTGGTCGTGTACGGCGAGGCGGACAGCAGGGTCTGCACGCCGTCGGCGAACGGGAAGCGGGCGTCGCGGCCGTCCGCCTCGCCGCCCACCAGCCTGCGCAGCGACATCCCGTCCCGGACGCCGGTGCCCTCCCACATCCAGTGGTCGGCCTGCTGCACGATCAGCGGCGCGGATTTCGCGACGACGCCGTTGTACTGCACACCGAGCAGCCGCTGCTCCGCGTCCTCCGGGCCGAGGGAGCGCCAGGTGACGGTCGCCCGCCGCGTCGGCGTGCTCGGATCCTCCTGCGAGCTCTTGTAGCACGTGATGGTCCGGTTCGGCCGTCCGTCGCCGGGCTCGTAGCGGATGTTCCAGTAGATGTTGTTGGCGGCGAGGAAGGCCAGGCTGGTCCCGCCCGCCACCGCGGCCTCGGTGACCGCTCGCATCTGCGCCGACCAGTACTCGTCGTGCCCGGGGAAGATCAGCCCCGCGTGCCGGAGCGGATCGACCCGCCCGAGATGCAGGTCCACGCTCGTGGCGTACGTCACGTCGTAGCCGCTGCGCTCGGCCCACTGGATCAGGTCGTAGTCGGTGTCGAACAGGTAGGGCAGCCCGGAGCCGCTGTAGGGCCGGTCGAAGGAGACCTTGCGGGACCGCTCCTCGTTGCCGAGCACACCGTCGAGGCGGTAGCCCTGGTAGAGGTTGCGTCCGAGGCGGCCGTCGCGCGGCCAGGGGTTGTAGGCCTGATACGTGGAGAACGGCAGCACGACGCAGAGGTTGCCGCTGCGGCGTTCGTCGCGGACGACGAAGACGGTGTGGCTGCGGTGGTTCGAGGCGGTGGTGAACACGGCCACGTACATGCCTGACACCCAGCCGGCCGGCACTTTCAGGGTCCACGCCGCCGGCCAGTCGCAGGTGATGATGTTGGTCTTGACCGCGCGTTCCGCCTCCGGCTGCGGCCTGCCGTTCAGGATCGGGCTGCTCACCATGTGCCGGGCCCCGGCGCCGTCGTAGTGGCCCAGCCGGAACACCTCGATGCGGTACGGCTCGGCGTCGGCGACGTGCACGTGGAAGTCGATCGACTCGCCGTGGCCGACGCTGGTCTCCGAGGCGTAGGCCGCGATCTGCTGCTGCACGTCGTCGGCGCTGCGGAAACCGGGGTCGTCGGCGAGCCAGCGCTTGCCCACGGGGCGGCTGTTCTCGGCGGGGATCGGGTTGGCGGTGCGGGGCGCCTCGGTGCGGGTCGGGGCGGGCTTGGGAACCGGGGGCGCGATCACGGGTTCGCCGGTGCGCTGCTGCGGCACCCCGGCGCCGTTGGGCTTGCCGGGGCTTTCGCCGCAGCCTGCCAGCACACCGGCGGCACCCGCGGCCAGCCCGATGGCGGCACGACGCGAGACAGAAGGCATGACGAAACTCCCCGTGGCGACGTCACCGGCACCGTGCTCGATGACCGTCCGCTCGGGTGGAGAAGTTCGCCGATCATTTCGTCGGACGGGGGTGCCGAGGGGGAGGTCAGAGGGGCGCGGAACCGGTTTGCGCGAAGAGTACTCGGCTGACGGCCCGCCCGGTAGTAGAGCTACTGTTGACCGTCCGTTCCAGCGTCGGAAGGCACATCCGTGATCAGCGTGTTCGACCTCTTCAAGATCGGAATCGGGCCCTCCAGCTCGCACACGGTCGGGCCGATGCGCGCGGCGAACCGGTTCGCGACCGGGTTGAAGGCGGATGGACTGCTCAGCGGCGTCGCCATGGTGCGCGCCGAACTCTTCGGCTCGCTGGGCGCGACCGGGCACGGGCACGGCAGTGACAAGGCGGTGCTGCTAGGCCTCGCCGGAGACGACCCGGAGACGGTCGACACCGCCACCGCCGATGCCCGGTTCCGCGAGATCAAGGCCGCGGGCCGGGTCCGGCTGCTCGACATCGAGGACGCGAGTTTCGAGCTGACCCTGCACCGCCGCCGCTCGCTGCCGTACCACCCGAACGGCATGACGTTCGCCGCGTTCGACGCCGCGGGGACGTGCGTGCGCGAGCGCACCTACTACTCGGTCGGCGGCGGCTTCGTGGTCGACGAGAACGCGGCCGGGGCAGACCGGATCAAGGTGGACGACACGCCGGTCCGCTTCCCGTTCCGGACGGGCGTCGAGCTGCTGCAGCTCGCCAAGGACACGGGCCTGCGCATCAGCGACATCGTGCTGGCCAACGAGCTGTCCTGGCGCTCTGAGGCCGACGTGCGGGCGGGGCTGCTGCACATCTGGCAGGTCATGCAGGACTGCGTGGAGACCGGCTGCACCGTCGAGGGCACCCTGCCCGGCGGGCTGAAGGTGCGCCGGCGCGCCGCCGAGCTGCACCGCACCCTGTCGAAGGAGCACTTCACCACCGACCCGCTGCGGGTCATGGACTGGATCACGCTGTTCGCGCTCGCCGTGAACGAGGAGAACGCCGCCGGCGGCCGGGTGGTCACCGCCCCGACCAACGGCGCGGCCGGCATCGTGCCCGCGGTGCTGCACTACTACGCGCGGTTCGTGCCGGGCGCGAACGACGACGGCGTGATCCGCTTCCTGCTGACCGCCGCCGCGATCGGCGTGCTGTTCAAGGAGAACGCGTCCATCTCCGGAGCCGAGGTCGGCTGCCAGGGCGAGGTCGGCTCGGCCTGCTCGATGGCGGCGGCCGGGCTGGCCGAGGTGCTCGGCGGCACGCCGGAGCAGGTGGAGAACGCGGCGGAGATCGCGATGGAGCACAACCTGGGGCTCACCTGCGACCCGGTGGGCGGCCTGGTGCAGATCCCGTGCATCGAGCGCAACGCGGTGGCCAGCGTCAAGGCGATCACCGCGGCCCGGATGGCGATGCGCGGCGACGGCAACCACTTCGTCTCCCTGGACAAGGTGATCAAGACGATGCGGGAGACCGGCGCCGACATGAAGGTCAAGTACAAGGAGACCGCGCGGGGCGGCCTCGCCGTCAACGTGATCGAGTGCTGAGGAAGCCGCATTCACCCGTCTGAGTGCGGCCCGCGTTGTTAGCGTTGACGCGATACCGGACGCGGGCCCGCGCCGGCCCTGCCGCACGGGGGGCGATGCCGACGTGACGCTGCTCAGCCTGATCCTGCCCGCCTACAAGGTGCAGTGTTATCTGCGCGAGTGCCTCGATTCGATCCTGGACCAGGGCTTCGGCGACCTGGAGGTGATCGCGGTCGACGACCGGTCGCCCGACCACTGCGGCGAGATCCTCGACGAGTACGCGGCGCGGGACCCCCGGGTGAAGGTGCTGCACCTGGCGCAGAACGTCGGGCTGGGCGAGGCGCGCAACGCGGGGCTGGCGCGGGCGACCGGCGAGTACGTCTGGTTCGTCGACACCGACGACACGCTCACCCCGGGCTCGCTGGAGAAGGTCGCGCAGGCGCTGCGTGAGCAGGCTCCGGACGTGCTGATCGTGGACTTCGAGCGCACGTACCCGATCGGCCGGCCGCGCCGCAGCAGGCTGCGCCGGACGCTCGCCGCAGCGGTCGGGCCCAACGGGGCCGACCTGCAGGCCCGCCCGGGGCTGATCAAGAGCATCCACACCGTGTGGAACAAGATCGTCCGGCGGGACCTGCTGGCCAAGCTCGACCTGCGGTTCGCCCCCGGCTGGTACGAGGACGTCTCCTGGACCTACCCGCTGCTGGTCGGCGCGGAGCGGATCCACACGCTGGAGGAGGTCTGCTACGCCTACCGCCAGCGCCGCCAGGGCGCGATCACCCGCACCGTGAACCCCCGGCACCTGGAGGTCTTCACCCACTGGGAGCGGGCCTGGGAGCTGATCGACCGGCAGGGCGGCCGGGCCGACCCGGTGCGTCCGGTGCTGTTCGCGCGCATGATCTGGCACCTGATGCAGACCGTCGGCAACGCGGACCGGCTGCCACCGAACCTGCGCAAGCACTCGTTCCTGCGTACCGCCGACATGTTCGCCCGCTACCTGCCCCCGGGCGGTTTCGCGCCGCCGCGCGGCGCGGACGGGCTGCGCTACCGCCTGGTCTCGCGGCGCGCCTGGCGCTCCTACGCGGCACTGCAGGCGGTGCGGCGCGCCCAGCGCAGGGTGCAGGAGACCCTCGCCGCGCTGCGGGAGCGCCCGGAGCGCGGCGGCCTGGGCCTGCTCGCCCATGCCTACTACCGGCTGCAGCTGCGGCTGCCGCTCGACCCGAATCTGGCCGGGTACGCGGCGTACTGGTACCGCGAGGTCTCCTGCAACCCGGCAGCGGTCGAGCAGGCGGCCCGCGGCCTCGCCCCGCACGTGCGCGGGGTGTGGGTGGTCGGCAGGGACGCGACCCGTGCGGTCCCCCCGGGCACCGCGCACGTGGTCGAGGGCTCGCGGCCGTACTACCGGCTGCTCGCCCGCGCGAAGTACCTGGTCAACAACGTCAACTTCCCGGACTTCGTCCGCAAGCGGCCTGGGCAGGTGCACCTGCAGACGCACCACGGCACCCCGGTCAAGGCCATGGGCCTGGACGGGCAGCACCATCCGGCGGGCGCGAAGCACAACTTCGCGGCCCTGCTGCGCCGGAGCGACCGCTGGGACTTCAGCGTCAGCGCGAACGCGCACAGCACCGAGGTCTGGGACCGGGCGTACCCGTGCGCCTTCGAGGCGCTGGAGACCGGCTATCCCCGCAACGACCGGCTGGCCCTGGCCGGCGCGGCCGAGTCCGCGGCGGCGCGGGCGGCGCTCGGCATCCCGGCCGACGAGACGGTCGTGCTGTACATGCCCACGTCCCGCCCGGAGCCGGGACGGCTGCCGGCGTTCGACGCGCCCGCACTGGCCGCGGCGCTGGGCCCGCACGGGCGGGTGCTGGTCCGCGGCCGGCACGTGGCCGCCGCGTCCGGTTCGAGCGACCAGGTGCAGGACGTGTCCGGTCATCCCGCGGTGGAGGACCTCTACCTCGCCGCGGACATCATGGTCACCGACTACTCGTCGGCGATGTTCGACTTCGCGGTGCTGGACCGGCCGATCGTGCTCTACGCGCCCGACTGGGCGCGGTACCGGGCGGCCCGCGGCGCCGAACTCGACGTGCTCGCCCACGCTCCGGGGCCGGTCGTCGGCAGCCTGCCGGAACTGTTGTCGCTGCTGCGGGACGGCCGCGCGGGCGAGCAACGCGAACGCCGCAGGGCGTTCCGCGAGCGCTTCTGCGCCTGGGACGACGGGCACGCCGCCGAGCGGGTGGTACGTCGGGTCTTCCTCGGCGAGCAGGTCACTCCGCCGCGACTCCCTGATGCCGTCCGGGCACGTTCGGTAACTCTTTGACTTGCTACAGCGGATGGTGTGGCCGCCTGACGACGGACCCGCCGCGCCGGGGATGACACGGCTCTTCCCGGAACTGGATCGTGATCCGCTCCGGACCTCGCCGAATACACCCTCCGAAAAAGACACGGTGTGTTCGCGGACGATTCCGCAGCGTCGTGAACTGCGCGGTGGGCAAGGTAATACGTCCGTGACCGCCTGAACATGGAACGTTTACCCGATAGGAAGACGGGTTATTTTTCGAGAGTGTGTCCAGATTCGGGGCCGGATCGAGGGCTGTGGGAGGAGACGGTGACAACCGTCGCGCTCAAAGACGTCACCAAGGTTTTTCCAGATGGGACCGTAGCGGTCGACAACGTCAGCCTGGACGTGGCCGACGGGGAGTTCATGGTGCTGCTCGGCCCTTCGGGCTGCGGCAAGTCGACCGTGCTGCGCATGGTCGCCGGGCTTGAGGACCCCAGCAGCGGCGCCATCATGCTCGACGGCCAGCTGGCCAACCAGCTCCCGCCGCGCGACCGGCGCATCGCCATGGTCTTCCAGGACTTCGCGCTGTACCCGCACATGACCGTGGGCGAGAACATCGGCTTCCCGCTGCGGCTGTCCGGCATCGAGCCGGAGCCGCGGGCGGAGCGGGTCGCCGACGTGGCCAGCGCCCTGGGCATCGGGGACGTGCTCGGCCGCAAGCCGAGCCAGCTGTCCGGCGGCCAGCGCCAGCGGGTGGCCATGGGCCGTGCCATCGTGCGCCGCCCCGGCCTCTTCCTCATGGACGAGCCGCTGTCCAACCTCGACAGCGGCCTGCGTGCCGAGCTGCGCGCCGAGATCTCCGGCCTGGTCCGCGAGCTGGGCGTGAGCACCGTGTACGTGACGCACGACCAGGCCGAGGCGCTGACCATGGCCGACCGGGTCGCCATCATGCGCAAGGGCGTGCTGCAGGACGTGGGCACCCCGACGCAGGTGTACGGCAAGCCGGCCACCCTCTACGTGGCCGCCTTCCTGGGCAGCCCGCGCATGAACCTGCTGGAGGCGTCGGTCTACGTGCACCTGGACCGCTACGTCCAGCTCAACCTGGGCGAGCAGTCGCTGTACCTGAAGTGGGACGACATCCGCGCCCGCGCCGTGTCGCACTTCCACGGCGAGCGCATCGTCATCGGCGTACGGGCCGAGGCCCTCACGCCGGTCGCCCCGGACACCCCGGGCGACGTGCTGCAGGGCCGCATCCGCTACCTGGAGCACCACGGACACGAGTCGCTGGCCTTCGTGGACATCGGCGCGACCGCGGTCGTGGTCGACGAGATCGGCCGGTCCGCGGCCGAGCAGGAGGAGCACGGCTCCCGGCTGCGCCGCTTCGGCCACGTCATCAACCGGATGAAGGGCCGCTCGAACGGGGCGGCGACATCAGTGGTCGAGCGGCCGTCACACCGTGAGCGGGAGAGCGTTCTCTCCGACCCGGGCCGCCACCACCGGCGGGCTGCCGAGCTGGCGGTGCGGCTCGCGCCGTACCCGCAGATCGCCTCGGGCCACCCGCTGTCCATCGCGGTGCGCATGGACGCGCTGCACTTCTTCGACGAGCGCGGTGACCGGATCGACGTCGGCTGGCGCTGACGGGTCACCGCACCTCGCGGTTCAAGATCGCCGTTCGGGTCGAAATCTGGGTTCGCACCGCAGATTTCGACCAGGAACGGCGATCTTCTTTCCGCCTTGCCCGGCTAGTTACCGGTGGGTAACATGCGGGCATGACGATCGACGCCAACGCCGTCGCCGAGGGCCTGCTGGCCACTGTGCCGTTCGCGCGCACCATCGGCACCCGGTTCACCGAGATCACCGTGGACGCGGACGGCGTCCGCGCCGTCGCCACGCTGCCCGACGACCACGCCACGCACAACCACGTCGGCGGCCCGCACGCCGGTGCGATGTTCACCCTCGCCGAGACGGCCTCCGGCGCGATCGTGCTCGCCGCGTTCGGCGACCAGCTGCACCGGGCCACGCCGCTCGCGGTGCGCGCGGAGATCGCGTACAAGAAGCTGGCGATGGGTGAGGTCAGCGCGACCGCCACCCTGTCGCGGCCGCCCGCGGACGTGGTGTCCGAGCTGGATGCCGGACTGCGGCCCGAGTTCGAGGTGAACATCGTCATCACCGACGCCGCGGGTGTGACCACCGGCGAGATGACCATCGTCTGGACCCTGCGCCCCCACCGCTGAATCTCTCGGCTGGGCGCGCATCCCGTTCCCGGCCGAGCCCGGCATCCGGCAGGGTCGGCGCGGTCGCGCAGCGCACCAAGATCGTTCGACTTGCCAGGCAGGTGTGCGAATGGGCGGTCAAGATACGCACAGGTGCCGGGCAAGTCGAACGATCAAAGCGTGGTCGAGGCGGGTCGTGGCGGCGCGCGGCCGGATCACGTGACCGCGCGTACGGCCGGAACGGTGCCCGCCGAGGTGTGGCGGGTGGTGCTGCGCAGACCCCAGCGGATGACGTGTGGTGCCACCAGCCCTGCCGCCGCGAAGATCGCCGCCAGGACGGTCCAGCCCGGCGCGCCCCAGCCGATGACCAGCGCCGTGATCAGCGGCGGCCCCACCATGTTGCCGATCTGCCGCCCCGTCTGGTGGACGCCCTGATACTGGCCCTGGGCCCAGTCCGGGGCGAGGTCGAAGACGACCGCGAAGGTCGCGCTCGACAGCCACAGCTCGCCCAGCACGTGCACCACCGACGCCCCCAGCACCAGCACCGTCACCAGCCACGACGGCCGCCCCGCGGACAGGCCGAACAGGACGCACGAGGCGGCCACGACCAGCGCCCCGCGGCGGGCCACGCCGACCGCGTCCGCCGCGGTGTGCGTGCCGCGTGACGCCCACACCTGCAGGGTCACGCAGCCGATCGTGTTGACCAGCAGCGCCGCGGAGACCAACGCGACGGAGGCGCTCGTGTACGCGACCAGCCATAGCGGCAGCGCCAGGCTCAGCACCTCGTTGTAGAGCGCCGCCACCACCCCGTCGAGCAGCGCGAACGTCAGGAACGGGCGATCGCGCAGGGCGACCATGCGTGGCCTGCCCGGTGGCGCCGACGCGGGGGCCACGGCCGTGACCCGGGTGACGACGGCCGCCGCGAGCAGGAACGTCACCGCGTTGCCCAGCAGCACGGCCAGGTAACCGGCGCGCGCGTCGAGCAACAGCGGCAGGCCGCCGGCGAGGGTGCCCAGCGCGATGCCGGCGTTGTTCGTGGATCTGATGAAGGCCCTGGTGCGCACCCGCTCGGCCGGTGGCACCGCGCCCGCGATCATCGCCCCGTTCGCCGCCTTCACCGTCGCGTCGGCGACGGCGATCACGCAGGCGATCAGCACGTACGACCAGAGGTGGTGGACCTGGGTCAGGCCGGTGAAGCAGGCGGCGAGCACGATCAGCGCCCCGATCTGCACCTGCTTCGGGCCGCGGCGGTCGGCGAGGTAGCCCATGGGGGTGGTGAGCACCATGCCGGCCAGGGCGGCGGCGCTCAGGCCGATCGCCACCTCGGCGGGGCTCAGGCCGACCGAGCGGGTGAGGAAGAGCGCGCTGGTGGTGAGGTAAGCGCCGTTGCCGAAGGTGTTCACCAGGGTGGCGAACATGAGGACGCGAGGGGTGCCCGGGGCGGGGAGGAGCTTGCTGATCACGCTCTGGATTTAACAATACGTACGTACGGTTTGTAAAGCGGAAGGGGCTTGAGCAGGGTGGAGAACACGGCGGAACGCCCCGACGACCTCGTACCGCGAGATGTCCCGCCAGTCGCTAGACTGTGCACTCGCGCCCTCGTAGCTCAGGGGATAGAGCAACGGTTTCCTAAACCGCAGGTCGCAGGTTCGATTCCTGCCGGGGGCACCAGGTCAGACCACTGATCAACAATCATTAAGCCTCTTCTGCCTAGCTGCGTGCGCGTCGTGTCCGAACCATGATGCGATGCAAGTTGTCGGCTCAGAGCAGTTCCGGCGGTGCGACCAGGAGGACGGCGCGCGCAGGCTTGCCGGCTGGCTGGGAGAGGGTACTGACATGGCGATCTTCACGGAGGAGGAAGAGGAACGCGGCCGCATCGACTGGGAGGTGTTCCACGACGGAGGCGTTGGGGCGTTCCGGGCGGCGGCGAGACTCGACGGCGCGATCCGTGAATTGCGCGAACTAGGCTACGGCGTCGCGGAGGTGCCAGGCCTCGCGTCAGCGGTCCCACCCTTTGGCACCCGAACGCACCCGGCACCGGCCGATGGGCACCATCCGTCGGCCGCATTGCTGACCGACCTGCTCGGCCAGGTCTCGATGCGCTACTGCGGGTGGTCGGCAAAGAACCTCGATGCGCTCTGCGACACTCTTCGCTATATCGACTTCTCCGGCGTGACCGGATGGGTGCTCGTTCTGCGGGACTTCGACCAGTTCCTCGCCGCCGACTCCTGGTGGGCGACCACCGCGGTCGACGTCATCGCGCAGGTTTCACGCGAGCACCTGATGCGTGGCCACCGGCTCATGGCACTACTGCACGCCGAGGACCAGGCACCGGAAGTCGGGAAGGTCGGCGGATTCAAGGTGTGGTGGCAGTAGCCCTACGTTCCGTGAAAGCGTCAGGTCTGGCAGTGAACGGCGCTGCGGTCGGGCCTCACGCGAAATACGCGTGCGGGTCGCCGGACCCGGCGGGCATCCTGTGCGGATGGCCGCCTTCGACCATGAGCGGGACAGGCACCGTCTCGACTACCGCCTGCTGACCCAGTCCCCCATCGCCCGGGTCGGTACCGCCGATGTGCTGGCCGACGTGATGGGCTGGCTGCGTGGCGAGGGATACCACCTCATCGAGATCGAGGCCGCTTGGCTGATCTCCGCACACATGTTCCGCGACCTGACCGCGATGTCATGGAACGACTGCCCGTCCGACAGATGCTGGCAGTGCCTCGGCGGATCGGTGGGCGGAATCCTCGCAGACGCTCCCGCGGAGGCAACCGGGGTCGTCCTTGTGCTCAAGGCATTCGGCGTCTACGCGGGGCAGCGATACAGCGATGCCATGACCCTGCTCGACACAGTGGCGGACTGCGCCTGGCGCGCGATGGCACACGGCCGCCGTGTGCTCTGCCTGGCCCACATCGAGGCCGCGGACATCCCGCTGCGGCGGTCAGGTTGGTTCATGGAGGGCAACGCCGAATGGGCCTGGGCGGACCACCTCGCCAGGCTGAAGCGGCAGAACTGAACTGCTCGTGCCGTACTGGCTGAAAGGCATCGGCAAGAGGTCGAGGAGGTAGCCCAGCGACGGAATCCGCCCGGCGTCGCCACCGAGCACATCCAGGAGTAGTTCGAGCATCCCGCCGTCGTAGCGCTCGACCGAGCGCATGGGGATGTCCGCTACGACGCAGGTCCAGGTGTCCGGGTCGGCGGCGGTGATCTCCCAGCACAGCTCGTACTCGCCGTTGACCGTGCCCCATGCGAACAGCTCGCCGGGCTGGTTGCCGAACCGGGGGAGATCCGGTTCGTCGTTCGTCGCATCGTTGCGGGCCATCAGTTGTTCGACGTAGGCCCGAGTGTCACCGAGGAGGAAGAACTCGGGGTCGAACGGGTGGAACACCTGCACCATGCCGAACGCGCCGGGCGGGAACAGCTCGACGTAACTCTTGAAATCAGCCGGGAAGGCATGGCTGAAAGCGATCTCCAGCGCCCGCCAGTTCGGCAGGTGTGGCCAGTGACCTGTCCAGCCGGTCAACCCGGCCAGCTGAGCGGCGCGCGTGCGGTGGGCGGTCACGTACGGCATCCAGGCTCAGGGCGTGGGCAGCGCCGCGCGTCGCGGGTCAACTCTGCACCTCCGATGGGACACGGGGTCCCGTATGCGTTCGAATGTTAGCCATGCCGAGTCACGGGGGAGCGTCGATCGGCCTCGCCGACTCGCCGACCGGGAGCTGTGGCAGGGCTGATTCGCGAGCGCTGCTTCACCGCACATCGGCCCAGGTTTGGGGCGCCAACTTCGTCAGCTGGACCCAGCCGTGGCCTCACCTCTCGACTATGCGCACTACCTCGCGGCCCGCGCGTACGGCGGGCTTTCGCCGCAGGATCTCCTGCAACGCCAGTGCCACTTTCAGCTCCGCGACGGTATCGATCTCCAGGACCTGGTTGGGTGCCGTCGCCTCAGTGATTCTTATGCGGACCACTCGATATACGGGTTCGCGCATCTGCTCCTCCCCTGTTGGGGAGCCGGAGACCTGATTGCGAGCCATGGCCTCCGGCTCCAGGACGCATCCCATGCCTCCCCTGGGGCTGGATGCGTCACTGAACAGAGCCTCGCCGAGGACATAGCCACGCGTCATTGGCACTTCCCGAGGCGTATCGTGGGAAGTGCCAACTCCAATATCAGTACGTCAGCCGCACCGCGTCGGCGAGTTCACGCATGTCCGGAGTCAGCCTTCGTCGCCGTTCGATCATCTCGCGCACGATGTCTCGGGCGTAACGCTGTTGTACCAACCATTCCGGTGCGCGGGCCCGGATGGTGAACATGGTCCCTACGGCCTCGCCCGCCAGCCCCAATCGGACCTGAGCCTTCGCGACGTCGAGCAGGTGCCTGTTCCAGTTGTCCGAAGCGTGGACGATGCTGGCGGGCGGTATCCCTGCGGAAAGCGCCAGCACCCGGTCAGGTCGGTCGTCGACCATCGCCAGCTCTGCTTGCTTGGCCTGGACCAGGAACGGTCCGAAGGGGCGTAGAAAGTCGCCGGTCGGCTGGAAATCGCGTCCGGCGACGAGTGCGGCGGCTTTGGCCAGACGCATCGCGTCGGCAGACTCCCCGGGTTGGTTGTTCCGGATCGCCGCCATCGCGATCCTGATCAACATCCAGCCCCACGCGGCCAGTTCGCGATGCGTGGAGCTGGACAATTTCGGCTCCAGCTCGTCGGCCCACTGAGTCGCCAGGCTGATGCAATCGTCGAGCCGTCCGCGCCGTACCAGCAGCCAGGTCAGGTTATGCACCGCCGCCGAGGCGTCGAAGGAGTCCTGGGCATCGGCCAAAGCCCGTGTCAGAGCCGCCTCTGCCGCGTCGTACTGGTGGGTATGTACGAGAAGGCCGCCGGTCAAGGTGAACACCCGGCTGCGAATCGGCCTCCCCTCCTCGCCAAGCGCCCGGACATCTCGGATCAGAGCGGGTAGGACGGGCAGCATCGCCGAGAACTTGTTGCCCCGGAACAGAGGCGTGAGCTGTTCGAATGCGGCCGTCACACCTGACAGGGTCGGACTCTCGCCAGGTTGCGGCAGGTCATCGCTCAGCGAATTGCGTACCGTCGCCCAGCGGTCGACGTCATCCGGCGTGGCGGGCTCGGCTTCACCGCCGACCGCCAGTGTCGTCGTCGAGACATGCAAGGTGAGCGCCAGTCTTCGCAGTGTTTCCAGGCGCGTGTCGGTGACCTCGCCCTGCTCGATCTTTCGGATGAGCGAGATCGAGACGCCGGACCGCGCGGCAAGCTCGCGCTGGGTGAGCCCTTGGCGTTTGCGAACTGATCGGAGTCGATCGCCGAGACCGGCCATGGCGTCAGGTTACTCGGGATCGTCGTGGGTGTGCGCACTCGGCGACGTGAGATCGAGGCGGTGGCAGGTGTCGATCACCCGGCTGACGCGGATTCGAGGCGGCCTACGTCACCGGGTGCCACGTACGCGCACTAGACGATCGCTTCGCCGGAACGCTGACGGGCACGGGGAGCACCGTCCGGTGTTCCCCGTGCGTCCGGGCGGTCAGCGCTTGCAGGTGCCGGGTGGCAGGGTCGGCTGTCCCAGCTGCGCGATCTTCTGGCGCATCTCGGTCGGGGACCCGAACTGCTTGAACTGCCCGCCCACCACGAGATCGATGTCGGCGGTCGTGCGCTGGGGGTCGAATTCGAGTTTGACGGGCTCCACGACCAGGTAAGCCCGCAGCAGCTGGGCCTCGCCGAGGCTCTCCGGTCCGTACCGGAGGACGGCGACCAGGTCGCGATACTCGGTCTCGTCGCCGACGGTGCCGATGGTGATCTTCCGGTTGCGGAGGTCGGCGGCGACGTTCACGGCCAGGTCGGCCGTTTTGGTGCCGTTGAAGACGTTGACCAGCACCTGCGATTCCGAGACGGGAAGGGTGAGGTCGACCGGGATCTGACCGGGCAGGCAGCCGGGCGGCAGGGCCGCCGAGGGGCTGGTCCCCAAGGCCGGCACGACCGGCGTGGCGCTGGGAGCGGTGACGGTGAGGACGGCCAGGACGAACGCCACCACGACGGCGGCGCCGGCGGTGACGGCGGCCAGCTGCACGCGGCGTCGGGCCTGCCCGCGGTCCCGGATCTCCTGCGCCGGCGGGGCGGTGACCTCGGGCGTCTCCAGCATCAAAGTGCCGGCCAGGGCGCTGCGGCCCCGATGCAGCCACGATTTCACCGTGCCGACCGGGGCGTCGAGGTGCTGGGCGACGTCTTCGACCGACAGGTCTGCGAGGTAGTGCAGCACCAGCGCGGAACGCTGGTTCTTCGGCAGCCGCCGCAGCGCCGCCACGACCGCCACGTGGTCCGGGCTGACCTCTGCCGCATGCTCCTCGCGCTGCCGTTCCAGATAGGAGCGGGCGGTGCGCAGCCTGCGCCAGCGGGAGTTGGTCAGGTTGATGGAGACGCGGCGGATCCAGGCGAGCGGGTCGTGGTAGTCGGATACCTGGTGCCAGCGCTGCCAGGCCCGCGCGAACGCCTCCTGGGCGACGTCCTGGGCGGCCTGCATGTCCGCGGTGAAGGAGTAGACGAGCAGCACCGTGCCGGTGAAGTGGGCCTGGTAGAAGCCCTCGAAGTCGGCTGCGCGGGTGGACGCCGTGGTGGTCATGTTCTGTACTCACTCCTCGGGGCGGCGGGAGGTTGCGCCGGTCGCCGACTTCCGCCAGTGGCACGCGGTTCTCGAATACGTTCGCAGGCCTGACCGTAGGGGAGGTACGCCATGACCGCGCCGCAGTCGGCGCTGTACCTGGTGCACGGCGTCGATCGCGGGGAGGCCATGGCGAACTGGAGCCCCGATGAGGCGCTGCCCGCGATCGCGGGTGCGGGGCGTACCCCGCTGCTCCTCACCGAGGGCATCCTGTGGGCTGCTGCAGCAGCCTGAGGCGCTGGAGCGCAACCGGTGCTTCTTGACATCTCCCCCAGCTGAAGCAGGGGATTCGGCCCTCGCGGGTCGAACTTTCTGCTTCACAGCCCGTTGCCGACCTGGGTTACCAGCAAAGGGACGGTGTACCGCCCATCGGTCTTACACAAGCTCCACAGACCTGACTTCCCGCCAGCCCGGCGGTAGGCCCGACCGGCTTGGTTTTCGCCAGCCAGGCCACAACAAATTAGCACACCTGTTCGCTGGACGCGCGCACCCGGGCCCTGTGGATCGGCAACGGCACCGGCCGGGACGGCAGCGCCCGGCGGCACGCGCCGAAGGTCGGCTGGTGCTGGGCGGGCAACCGGCACACCTGGCTCGGCTTCGCCTCGGCGGCCGCGCGTACGCCACTGCCGGCCTGAGCCGTCAGACGGCCGCTTCGAGTTCGCGGTACTCGTCGTCGGTCAGGGTGATCTCGGCGGCCGCGATGTTCTCCTCCACGTGCGCCACGCTGGACGTGCCCGGGATCGGCAGCATCACCGGCGAGCGCCGCAGCAGCCAGGCCAGCGCGAGCTGGGCGGGGCTGGCCCCGTGCGCCTCGGCGGCCCGGTCGAGCGGGCCGCCGGGTTTGGCCAGCTCGCCGGTCGCCATCGGGAACCACGGGATGAAGGCGAGGTTCTGCTCCTCGCAGTGCCGCAGCACGTCCTCGGCGCTGCGGTTGGCCAGGTTGTACAGGTTCTGCACGGACACGATCGGCGCGAGCTTGCGGGACTGCACGATCTGCGGCACCGTCACCTCGGACAGCCCGATGTGCCGGATCAGGCCCTCCTGCTGCAGCAGCACCAGCTCGCCGAGCTGGTCCTCCAGCGGCACCTTCGGGTCGATGCGGTGCAGCTGGTAGAGGTCGATGCGGTCCAGGCCCAGGTGACGCAGGCTCAGCAGACACTGCTGGCGCAGGTACTCGGGCCGCCCGACCGCTCGCCAGTCGCCGGGGCCCGCCCGGGTGAAGCCGCCCTTGGTCGCGATGACCAGGCCTTCCGGGTACGGGTGCAGCGCCTTCTTGATCAGCATCTCGCTGACGAAGGGGCCGTACGAGTCGGCGGTGTCGATGAAGTCGACGCCGAGTTCGACCGCGCGGCGCAGCACGCGGACGGCCTCGTCCGGGTCGGCCGGGTCGCCCCAGACGCCGGGGCCGGTGAGCTGCATCGCGCCGTAGCCGAGGCGGTTGACGGGCAGGTCGCCGCCGACGGAGAAGCGGCCTGCGGCCGCCGCGGGAAGGGTGCTCTGCGCCGCCATGAGTGCTCCTCGCCTGGTGATCGCGGGATGTCACGCCTTGACGATCAGCCTAGCCCGATACGTTCCGGCGGGCTGGGGGATGCGGGGAGCCCGGTCAGCCGAGCCGCTCGGCGCGGACGGCGGCCCATTCCAGGGCGTGCCGCACGCCGTCCTCGACGGTGTATTCGCAGCTGAAGTCGAGCAGTTTGCGGGCCCGGTCGACCCGGGTGTGCGCGCCGACGACGTCACCGGCGCGGCGGGGCGCGGCGACCGTCGGCAGGGGCACGCCGCGGACCGCGTCGAGCGCGTCGACCAGCTCGCGGACCGTGGTGCCCCGGCCGGTGCCGATGTTGACGGCCAGGTGTGACTCCGGCTCGCCGGCCAGCACCTCGTCGAACTGGATCAGCGCGGCGACGTGGGCGCGGGCCAGGTCCCACACGTGGATGTAGTCGCGGATGCCGGTGCCGTCGTGGCTCTCGAAGTCGGTGCCGGTGATCCGGAACGGTTCGCCGGTCTCCACGGCCTCGATCATCTTGCCGAGCGCGTGGGTGGGCCGCGGCAGCTGCAGCCCGGTGCGCATCAGCGGGTCCGCGCCGATGGGGTTGAAGTAGCGCAGGGAGATCACGGCGAAGTCCTCGGCCGCGCACACGTCGGCCAGCACCGACTCGACCATGGCCTTGGTCCGGCCGTACGGGCTGACCGGGCCGATGGGCGAGTCCTCGTCGACGGTGAACTCGGGGCCGGGCTGGTAGATCGCCGCCGTGGAGCTGAAGATCAGGCGGCGGCAGCCGTTGCGCAGCAGGTGGTCGACGAAATCGACCGTCTTGGCGAGGTTCTCGCGGTAGTAGCGCAGCGGCTGGGCGACCGAGTCGGGCACGACGGTCAGGGCGGCGCAGTGCACCACGGCGAAGATGTCGGGGTGCTCGGCGAAGACGCGGTCGACCAGGGCGCCGTCGGCGATGTCGCCTTCGAAGAACGCGCGGCCGGTGGTGAACTCACGCCGGCCGGTCGACAGGTTGTCCAGGATCACCGGGGTGAGACCGGCGTCGAGGCAGGCGGTGGCGATCGTGCTGCCGATGTAGCCGGCCCCGCCGGTGATCAGCACCTTCAGGCCCCCGTGTGTGGGGGCTCCCGGCATGCTGTCCGTCATCGTCTGTCCTGGCCCGTCGTCTCCCGCGGTCCGGCATGCCGGTGGCCGGCACCCGTGAAGGCCGAAGTTAGCAGGCCCGTCACCGGCCAGGCAAACAGCTCGTGGGGCTATATCAGCGCGGGTCGATAGGGCCGTCGGCGGGGATCTTGTGGCCATTTGGGGCTGGCGGCCGGTAGTGCGCGTCTGGCACCCTTTGCTGACGTGAGACATGAATCCCCCTCGCCCTCCCCTCGCATCTCGTTCGTCGTACCGGTGTACGGGGTGGAGAAGTTCCTGGGGGAATGCCTCGAATCGCTGCTCGCCCACCCCGGCGACGAGATCGAGGTCGTCGCCGTGAACGACGCCTCCCCCGACGGCTGCGGGGCGATCCTGGACGCGTTCGCGGCCCGTGACGCCCGGGTGCGGCCGGTGCACCTGACGACCAACGTGGGCCTCGGTGGCGCGCGCAACGCGGGTCTGGCGCAGGCCGAGGGCGATTACGTCTGGTACATCGACTCCGACGACTGGGTGCCGGACGGGGCGGTCCGCGTGGTCCTCGACCGGCTCGCGCTGCACAACCCCGACGTGCTGATCGTCGACCACGCCGAGGTGTTCGGCGACGGGACCGTGGTGCCCCGGGTCTCCGCCGGCCTGCTGGGCGGCGCCCCGACGCCGCTGCACCTGTCGCGGCGGCCGGAACTGCTGCGGCTGGCTCAGTCGGCCTGCACCAAGATCGCGCGGCGGAGCTTCCTGGAGGAGAACGGCCTGCGCTTCCACGCGGGCTGGTACGAGGACGCCGCGTACAGCCACCCGCTGCTGATGGCGGCGGGCACCATCGACGTGCTGGACGTGGTCTGCTACCTGTACCGCCAGCAGACGCCCGGGGCGATCACCGCCTCGGTGTCCGACCGCCATTTCGAGGTCTTCGGCCAGTACCAGCGAGTCTTCGACGTGATGGAGAAGTCCGGCGGCGCGCTGGAGCAGTTCCGCCCCGCGCTGTTCCGGATCATGCTGGACCACTACCTGGTGATCATCGGGCATGACCGGCGGCTCGGGCAGTCCATGCGCAAGGCCTTCTTCCGCCGCATCGTCGAGGACTACCGCCGCCGACTGCCCGACGGCGGTTACCCGCCCCCGGGCGGCCTCGGCGGGCTGAAGCACCGGCTGGTCCGCTACGACGCCTACGGGGCGTACACGCTGCTGCGGCTGGCCCACCGGCTGACCTCGCAGCGGATCGCGGCGTTGCGCGGCTCGCGCACGGCCGCCCCCGCGCTGCGCCTGCCCGTGCCGACGACCGCGGCCGCCGTCCCGCGCCAGCGCACCGATGTCGACGCGTCGGTGCTCGACCGCACGCGCTGACCGTCCCCACGGACACGAAACGGCCGCCGCACCTCGCGGGTGCGGCGGCCGTTGTCGTCGTGGTGGGGTCAGCCGCCGATGACGACGCGGTCGGTGCCGGCCCAGCGGGCCGGGTCGGTGACGCGGCGGCCGTCGACCAGCACCCGGACACCCGGCAGCTCGGCGGGGCCGAGGTTGCGGTACTCGGCGTGGTCGGCCTGGATGATCGCGGCGGTGACGGCCTCGCCCTGGTGCGGCGGCAGGCCGTGCGCGGCCAGCTCCTCGGTGGTGTACATCGGGTCGCTGACGAAGGCGTTGGCGCCCCGGGCCCGCAGCGCCTCGACGGTCGGGAAGACGCCGGAGAAGGCGGTCTCCTTCACGCCACCGCGGTACGCGGCACCCAGCACGAGCACGTTCGCGCCGGTCAGGTCGCCGTACGCGTCGGCGAGCAGGTTGACGGCGTACTCCGGCATGGCGGCGTTGGCCTCGCGGGCGGCGCGCACGACGGTGGCGGCCGGGTCGTTCCACAGGTACATCCGCGGGTAGATCGGGATGCAGTGGCCGCCGACGGCGATGCCGGGCGAGTGGATGTGGCTGTACGGCTGGGTGTTGCAGGCCTCGATGACCTTGGTGACGTCGACGCCCACGGTGTCGGCGAAGCGGGCGAACTGGTTCGCCAGGCCGATGTTGACGTCGCGGTACGTGGTCTCGGCGAGCTTGGCCAGCTCGGACGCCTCGGCGGAGCCCAGGTCCCAGACGCCGTTGGGCTTGTCGAGGTCGGGCCGGTCGTCGAAGTCGAGCACGGCCTCGTAGAAGCGCACGCCGTGGGCGGCCGACGCCTCGTCGACGCCGCCGACCAGCTTCGGGTAGCGGCGCAGGTCGGCGAAGACGCGGCCGGTGAGCACCCGCTCGGGGCTGAAGACCAGGGAGAAGTCCCGGCCGGCGGTCAGGCCGGAGCCCTCCTCCAGCATCGGGGCCCAGCGGTTGCGGGTGGTGCCGACGGGCAGCGTGGTCTCGTAGCTGACCAGGGTGCCCGGGCGCAGCCCGGCGGCGATGGCGCGGGTGGCGCTGTCCATCCAGCCGAAGTCCGGCACCCCGTCGGCGTCGACGAACAGCGGCACGACCACGACGACGGCGTCGGACTCGGCCACCGCTGCGGTCGTGTCGGTGGTCGCGGACAGCAGCCCGGCCGCCACGGCCTCCTTCAGCTTGACGTCGAGATCGGTCTCGCCGGGGAAAGGCACCGCACCGTCGTTGACCAGGCTCACGACCCGCTCGGAGACGTCGGCGCCGATGACCTCATGGCCCTTGGCGGCGAACTGCACCGCGAGCGGAAGGCCGATCTTTCCCAGGGCTACCACACAGATCTTCATGCTGTCTTTCTTCCTCAAGGTCAACACGGCCGCAAACGGCGGATGAGCTGGTCCATCCTGACAGGGGCCGGGCTCGGCGGCAAACGGCCGGTGGCTGCTGCCGACCCGCGCACCAGCAACGTCCTTGGATTCCGCTGGAGTCTACGGTATGGCGCTGGGACGGGTCCGACGTCCGCAGGCAGGGCAGCGGGTGGTTCAGTTCCCGGCGGCCGGACGTCCCGGCACCAGCCTGGTGTAGATGCCGTCCAGGACCTGGGCCTGCGCCTCCCAGGTCCAGTTCTCCAGCAGGCTGGGCTTGTCGTACGCGGCCCGGTAGCGCTGCGGGTCCGCCAGCACCTCGCGGACCGCCCGGACGTAGTCGGCGAGGTCCTCGGCGCGGAAGACCTCGCCCTGGCCCGTCGCCCGGGTGGTTTCGGCCATCATGCGCACATCGCTGACCACCAGCGGCAGCCGGGCGTGCGAGTACTCGAAGAACTTCGTGATCAGCGCGATCTCGTGGTTGGGGTAGTGCAGGATCGGGATCACGCCGACGTCGGCTCCCGCGAGGAAGCGCACGACATGCTGGTGGTGCACGTACGGCAGGGCGTGTACCCGGTCGGCGACGCCGAGTTCCCGGGCGCGGGCCTTGAGCTGCTGCAGGTACGGCGCGTTGGGCCTGGGCACGACGAAGACCGCGTGCACTCCGGGCAGTTGCGGCAGCGCCTCCACCATGATGCCCAGGCCGCGCTGCGGAGCGGCGGCGCCGCTGTAGACGGCGACGGGGGCGGCCGGGTCGATGCCGCACGACTCGCGCAGCCCGGTCGGCACCTCCTCGGCGGATCCAGGCTCGTCGCCGCCCGGCGCGTTGAGCACCACCTCGGGCAGCCGCGGCAGCTTGTGCTCCCGCTGCAGCAGCTCGGCGAGGCCCTCCGACACCGTCACCACGGCGTCGGCGTACGGGGCGTACATGCGCTCGTGCGCGAGCTGCGCCGGATGCCAGCGCGGATTGTTCATCCAGGGGTTGATGCCGGGCAGGAACTCGTGCGCGTCCCAGACGAGCTTCACCGGGTGGCCCGAGGCGCGCAGCCGCCGGGCCGCACGCGCGCCGACGCCCAGCATCCGGAAGTCGTTGGCGTGGATCAGGTCGGGCCGCAGGGAGTCGATGACGTGGCCGAAGGCGACCTCGAACGCCCAGAGCTGCGGGTCGAGCCGACGCCAGGCGCTGTCGCCGAGCACGTTCTTGTACACGACCAGGGCCGTGTTGTCCCAGCCGCGCCGGACCCCGCGACCGACCTTCTCACCGGCCGTGCGGATGCCGTCCAGCCGCCGCTTCTTCGGCGGGGCGGGGGGAGCGGCTGCGGCGGGCGACGTGGCGGGAGCGGCGGCCGGTGCGGTGGCGGCCGGCGTCGTGCCGCGCAGGCGGCGCTTCGCACCGGAGGCCTTGCGGCGCACCCAGCCGTTGGCCCGCTGGCTGAACTTGCGCGGCATCGGCACCAGGCGTACGTCGGCCTCGCCGAGCTTCCAGGTCACCGTCTTCAGGCCGGGCGCCACGCCCAGGAGCACGACCTCCCAGCCGGCGTCGGCGGCGGAGCGAGCCTGCTTCTGCACCCGCGAGTCGCCCTTGACGCCGTTGTCGACCAGCATCACCACCCGGCCCCGGAAAGCTCCGTTGCGCGCCACGCCCTGCTCCATGATCGCCCTCGCCACCGCATCGCCTACAGGCCGCTGACGAGTGTAGGTCAACCGCCCTTCCGGCCAGCACGGGTGCGAGTGGATCAGGGCGGTCCAGGCCGGGCGGAATGCCGGTACAGTCCGGTTTTTCGTGATCGACATCTCTGGTCGCCCGGCCGACCGGCCCATAGGATGCACCGGTGCAAACTCCCCTCGTCGATGCCTCGCCGGTCGCCACCCCCGCGCCGGTGGAGCGCGTGGCCGCTCGGAACCACGGCCTCGACGCCCTGCGCGTCGCCGCCATCCTCGGCGTCGTGGCGATCCACGTCTTCGGCCTGATAGTCGGCAACGACGATCTGCGCGGCACCCTGCCGTGGTGGATCGCGACCGCCATCGACATGGGCGCTGTCTGGTGCGTGCCGGTCTTCATCATGATCAGCGGGGCGCTCGTCCTCGCCCCCCGGGCGCACGCCGCCGGACCGGCCCACTTCTACCGCAAGCGGTTCGCCCGGATCCTGCCCGCGCTGGTGTTCTGGCACCTGGTCTACCTGGTGCTGGTGCGCATGATGATCCAGGGCGAGCGCCCCGGCCTGGGCCGGCTGGCCATCAACGTCATCGACGGCAAGGTCTACACCGCGCTCTACTTCCTCTGGCTGATCGCCGGGCTGTACGTGATCGCGCCGGTGCTGGCCGCGTTCCTCAAGGACGGCGGCGACCGCCGGGCGCGGATCACCGCGGGCGTGGCCGTGTTCTGGACCGTGGTGGCGTACATGATCCCCGGGGTGACCCAGCTGCTCAACCAGAGCCGGGGTATCTCGCTGGGCGCCTGGAACCGCTGGTTCCCCTACGTCGGCTTCTTCCTGGCCGGCTGGGCGCTGCGCAACGTGCTGCTGAGCCGGCGCGGCATCGCGCTGGCCGCGGTGGTGGCCCTGGTGCTGCAGGCCGAGGTCGTCTGGCAGTACGGCATCCGCCCCGAGTACCCGTGGCTGCAGGCCCTGCTGCCGGTCAACGCCAGCGGCCTGGTCACCACGATCGTCTCCGGCCTGCTGTTCGTCATCGCCGTGAGCCTGGGCGCGCGCTGGACGCTGTCCGAGCGCGCGGGCGACCGGCTCCGCAAGCTCTCCGACGCGACGTTCGGCGTCTTCCTGGTGCACCTGCTCGTGCTCAGGGTCGTGCAGCTGCTGGTGCCGGAGGTCGGGCAGGGCACGTCGCTGGGGTTGACGGCCGGGGCGTACGCGGTGGTGGTGGTGGTCTCGTTCGTGCTGTCGCACCTGGCCGGGAAGGTGCCGTACCTGCGCACGGTGGTGTGAACGCGGCGCGGCCCGGGGCAGAAGTGCCACCGGGCCGCGCCGTTTCCATCGGAGAGCTAGCGCAGGAAGGTCGCCAGCGCGGCGGCGGTGCGCCGCCCGTCGTGGAACTCCCGCGCGAACCGGGCCGAGGCCGCGCCGATCCGGGCCGTGCCGGCCGGGTCGTTCAGCATCGACTCCAGCACGCTGACCAGGTTGTTCGGGTTGGCCGAGACGATCGGCAGGTCGGGGCCCACCGCCTGGGACACCCGCTCGCTGATGTAGGCGACCACCGGCTTGCCGGCGGCCATCGCCTCGCAGCCGAGCGTGCCGTAGGCGCCCGTGGTGAACTGGTCGAGCACGATGTCGGACTCCTGTACCAGGTCCTTCATCTGCTCCCAGGGGATGCCCTCGGCGAGCCGCAGATCGATGACGCCGCGTTTGTGCATCCGGGTGAGGCTGGGCAGGATCCGGTCCGTGCCCTTGGTCCAGCGCTTGGACGGCGCGTGCATCACGATGGGCCGCTTGCGCTGCATCACCGGCCGGTCGCACGCCCACAGGTCGATGTTGATGACGAGCGGCGCCCAGGTCGCCGTCGGGAGATCCTCGACCAGGTCGGGCGTGGTGACGAACAGCGGCAGCCCGCACGACTCGGCGATCTTCCGGTTGCGCTCGGCGCGTTTGGCGAGCTGGGCGGCGATGCCGGCCGGCGCGTCGCGGAACAGCGAGAACTCGTGGTTCTTCAGGTGCCGGCGCGGGTCGCGGATCTCGCTGCCGTGGGCGAGGACGGCCACCTGCACCCCGGCCCGGCCGAGCATGGCGAGGTCGCCCTCGATGGTGGTGCCGTTGAGGTGCCCGAAGACCGGCATGAAGGCGTCGACCAGCACGTGCGTGTAGCGGCCGAGCACCCGGTGGATCTGCTGCGACTGCACGTTGAAGTCGGCCAGGCGGTTCGCGTCGATGTAGACGTTGGCCGGGAAGCCGAACGACTCCGGCTGGCGGATCATCACGACCTCGGCCGATACGTCGGTCATCTCCCGGCAGATCGCCTTGGCGAAGGCCGCGCCCTGCCCGGCGTAGTTGGCCGGGCCGAGACCCAGCCGGACCCTGGTGTCCCCGATCTCCCGCCAGTCGCCGACCAGCAGTGGATCCACCGGCGGCGGATCCTCCTGCACATCCCACGGGATGTCGGCGGGCACGGCGGGCACCCGCGCCGACAGGCTGCGGTACAGGCCCAGCAGCGCCTTGCTCTGGTGCTCCCAGGACAGATCGTCGAGGATCTCCTCGCTGATCCGTGCGGAAAGCGCCGCACGCTGCTGGTACGCCTTGTCGGCGGCCACGGCGAAGGCGTCGACGTCCTCGGACGGGAACACCTCGCCGATGCCGTGCTCCTCGACGAACGCGCGGACCACCTTGACGTCGCTGGTGACCAGCGGCAGCCGGGCGTGCAGGTATTCCGAGATCTTGGTGGGCAGCGAGATCTCGGTGTTGGGCACCCGCCGGAACGGGATCACACCGAGGTCGGCCGAGCTCAGATAGGCGGCCACCTCGTGCTGCGGCACATAGGGCAGCAGGTGGATGCGGTCGCGCACGCCCAGCGTCTCGGCCTGCAGGAGCAGCTGCTTGAGCAGCGGGTTGGTCCGGCCCACCACCAGCGCGAGGTGGTAGCCGGGCAGCTTCGGCATCGCGGCGATGACGGTGTCCAGGCCGCGTTCCTTGCCCAGCCATCCGGCGTACACCATGAGCGGCACGTCGTCGGCGAGGTTGCACAGCGCGCGGACGGACAGGCTCTTCTCACTGGTCGGGGCGATGATCTCGCGTACCGGTGAGTTGCCCACGACCACGGGGCTGGTCGGGAGCTGGTAGTCGTCTTGCAGCATCTGCGCCAGCTGCGTGGAGACCGTCACCACGGCGTCGGCCGCGGAGATGAACTCGCGCTCGGCACTGGTGTACGCGCTGGCCTGCTGGCGGGTCGGCCACTGCACGCCGCGGATGTACTCGTGTGCGTCGTAGATCCACGAGCAGGTCAGCCCGCGGGCCCTCAGCCGCTCGACGCAGTGCGCGGCGATGACGATGGTCGCGATGTCGTTCGCGTGGATCAGGTCCGGCTCGAGTTCGTCGATCACCGGCCCGAACGTCTTGTCGAGCGATGCCAGCTGGGGCCAATCGCGGCGCCAGTCGCCGGACGGCGCCACCCGGGAGGTGCGGCGTGCGCGCAGCTCGCGGACCTCGTGGCGCACCTTGCCCACCACGCGACGGGCGAAGCGCATGCCCAGGTCGCCGACGAGGCCGATGCCCCGCGCCCGGGACCGGTTGTCGGCGTCTTTGCCGGTCTGGGCGATCCGGTCCGCGGTGCGGCCCAGGCGGCTCTGCGACTTCGGCTTGGCCGCCGGCACGCGGATCACCTTCAGCCGGCCCATGGTCGTCTTCTCGAGGACGTGGGCATCGGTGCTACCCACCACCGTGACGTCCCAGCCGTCCCGTGCCGCGGCGATCGCCGTCTTCTGGACCCGCGAATCTCCTCTGATGTCGTTGGCGACGACCACGACCAGCCGCGGCTGCCTGACCTGGGATGTCATTCGGTCCTCCGTGAGCAGGAAATCATCAAGCCGATGGCCCGCCAACGCAGCCCTGACGGGCGGTTCGCTGGTGGGCCATCGGCATCACTGTCGTTCAGCCAGTGGATTCACGCCACCGGTTACATGTTCTCCGGAAGTACGACTGTTGACTTGGTCTTTGCCGACTGCAGCACCGCCGAGGCCACCTCGACCGTGCGCAGGCCCTGTCGCAGGGTCACGATGTCGCTGGGCTTGCCCTCCACCGCGTCGCGGAAGCGCTCGTGCTCGACGAGCAGCGGCTCCCGCTTCGGGATGGCGAATCGGATCATGTCACCCTCGGCCACGCCGCGGAAGGAGCGCAGCGCCTCCCACTCGGTGGTGATCGCGCCGTTGGCGTAGAAGGTCAGGTCAGCGGTGAGCGTGTCGGCGACGAAGCAGCCCTTCTCGCCGGTGATCACCGTCGACCGCTCCTTGAGCGGGCTCAGCCAGTTCACCAGGTGGTTGACCATGGAACCGTCGGCGAGCTGGCCCACCGCGGCGACCATGTCCTCGTGCGGGCGGCCGCTGCGGAACACCGTGTGCGCCGACACCGAGACGTACGACTGGCCGGTGACCCAGCTGGTCAGGTCGATGTCGTGGGTGGCCAGGTCCATCACCACGCCGACGTCGGCGATGCGGTGCGGGAACGGGCCCTGGCGGCGGGTGACCACCTGGAAGACCTCGCCCAGGTCGCCAGCCTCCAGCCGGGACCGCAGGTTCTGCAGCGCCGGGTTGTAGCGCTCGATGTGCCCGACGCCCGCGACCAGGCCAGCCTTCTCGAACGCGTCGACCAGCCGGCGGGCGCCCTCGATCGACGGGGCCAGCGGCTTCTCGATCAGCGCGCAGACGCCGTTGGCGGCCAGCTCCAGGCCGACCTCCTCGTGCAGCGCGGTCGGGCACGCGATCACCGCGTAGTCGATGCCCAGCGCGATGAGCTCGGTGACCGTGGGGACCACGGGCACCCGGAGCGTGCCGGTGCTGTCGCCCATCGGGTCGACGACCGCGACCAGCTCGACGCCGGCCAGGGTGGACAGCACGCGGGCGTGGTTGCGGCCCATCGCGCCGAGCCCGATGAGGCCGGCGCGCAGCTTGCGTTCGGTGCTCACAGCTTGCCCGCCACGGTGTTCACGCCGTCGGCGATGTACTCCAGCTCCTCCGCCGTCAGCGACGGGAAGACCGGCAGCGACAGCACCTCGGCGGCGGCCTTCTCGGTCTCCGGCAGGTCCCACGCCGGGTTGACCTTGCCCTCGGCGGTCAGGTACGGCTTGAGGCGGTGGATCGGCGTCGGGTAGTACACCGCGCTGCCGATGCCCTTCTCGGTCAGGCCCTGCTGCACCGCGTCGCGGTTACCGCCCTGCACCCGGACCGTGTACTGGTGGTACACGTGCTTGGCGTTGTCCGCGACCGGCGGGGTCACCACGGCGGTGATCCGCGAGTCGAGGAACTTGGCGTTGGCCTGGCGCTGCTCGGTCCACTGCGGGAGCTGCTTGAACTGCTCCCGGCCGACCGCCGCGGCGACGTCGGTGAGCCGCATGTTCGCGCCGACGATCTCGTTGGCGTAGCGCTGCTCCATGCCCTGGTTGCGCAGCAGGCGCAGGGTGCGGGCGAACTCGGCGTCGGCGGTGGTGATCATGCCGCCTTCGAGCGAGTGCATGTTCTTGGTGGGGTAGAAGCTGAACGTGCCGGCGATGCCGAACGCGCCCACGGGGGTGCCGTTGAGCGCGGCGCCGTGCGCCTGGCAGGCGTCCTCCAGGACGGCCAGGCCGTGGCGCTGCGCCAGCTCCATGATCCGGTCCATCGCGGCGGGGTGGCCGTACAGGTGCACCGGCATGATGGCCACGGTGCGGGGGGTGATCGCGGCGGCGGCGGCGTCGGGGTCCAGGCAGAAGCTGCCGGGCTCGATGTCGGCGAAGACCGGCTCGGCGCCGACCAGGCGGACCGCGTTGGCGGAGGCGGCGAAGGAGAACGACGGCACGATGACCTCGTCACCGGGGCCGACGCCCATCGCGATCAGCGCCAGGTGCAGGGCGGACGTGCCCGAGTTCACCGCGACGCTGTGCCGGCCGTCCACCAGGGTCGAGAACTCGTCCTCGAACGCCTTGACCTCCGGGCCCTGTACGACCATGCCGCTGCGCAGGACGCGCACGGCGGCTTCGATCTCGGCCTCACCGATCACCGGTCGTGCCGGGGGGATGGGCTTTCCGTTCAAGGGGTCCTCCTCGTTTCCTTTGCCGTGCTGTTCAACGGACCCGTACCGATGGCGAATCCGATTCTATATTCGCTGCTGAGACTCATTTGGCGGTGCTGAATTCCTCATATGCGGCGAGCACCTCGTCGGTCGGCCCGTCCATCCGGATCACGCCCGACTCCAGCCAGATCGTCCGCTCGCAGGTGTCGCGAACGGAGCTGAGGGAGTGGCTGACCAGGAAGACCGTACCCGCGCCGGCCCGCAGTTCGCGGACGCGGTCCTCACTGCGCTTGCGGAACTTGGCGTCACCGGTGGCCAGCGCCTCGTCGATGAGCAGCACCTCGTGCTTCTTGGCCGCCGCGATCGAGAACCGCAGGCGGGCCCCCATGCCGGAGGAGTACGTGCGCATGGGCAGCGAGCTGAAGTCACCGCGCTCGTTGATGCCGGAGAAGTCGATGATCTCCTGCGTCTTGGCGCGCACCTCGCCCTTGGGCATGCCCATCGCCAGGCAGCCCAGCACCACGTTGCGCTCGCCGGACAGGTCGGCCATCATCGCCGCGTTCACGCCGAGCAGCGAGGGCTGGCCCTTGGTGTAGACCGCGCCCTTGGTCGCCGGCAGCAGCCCGGCGATCGCCCGCAGCAGGGTGGACTTGCCCGAGCCGTTGGTGCCGATCAGGCCCACGGCCTCGCCCTCGTGGGCGACGAAGCTGACGCCCTTGACCGCGTGCACCTCGCGCACGGTCGCCGACGGCCCGCGCGAGGCGATGCGGCGCAGCGCGCCCAGCGGAGAGTTGTCCTTCGCCGCGCCGTGCACCCGGTAGACGATGTGCACGTCGTCCACGACGACGGTGGGAACCCGGGTCTCAGCCACGGCCGTACTCCTTCTCGCCACGCCAGAAGTAGAAGAAACCGAGCGCGCCCATCACGACCGCCCAGCCGAGGGCGACGAGCCACATCGACTCGACCGAGAAGTGGGAGGGCGGGGTGGTCGTGATCAGCGCCTCGCGGGCCAGCTCGATGAAGACCAGCATCGGGTTGAGGTGCAGCAGGGTGGAGGCCCAGGTCGGCATGTTGTCGGTCGCGGTGGTCAGGCTGTAGAACACGCCCGAGCCGTACAGCCACGTGCGCAGCACGAACGGCATGATCTGCTTCAGGTCGACGATCTTCGAGCCCAGCCGGGCCAGCAGCATGGCCAGGCCGCCGCTGAAGATGGTTTGCAGGAGCAGCAGCGGGATCAGGGTGAGCCAGGCCAGCCGCGGCGGCTCGCCGGTGACCAGCACGATCGCGATCAGCACGGCCATCGAGGCCAGCAGCTGCTGCAGCTGGGTGATGGTGACCGACAGCGGCAGGCTGGCCCGGGGGAACTGCAGCGCCCGGATCATGTTCAGGTTGGCGGTGATGGACACCGTTCCGGCCGAGGCCACCGCCGACGTGTAGCCGAAGATGAAGATGCCGCAGCACAGGTAGGCGACGAAGTTCTCGATGCGGTCGCTGGTACCCAGGATCACGCCGAAGATGAGGTAGTAGACCGCGGCGTTGGTGAGCGGGGTCAGTACGTGCCAGAGCTGCCCGAGCCGTGCTGTGGTCAGCGTCGCGACGTTGCGTGCGTTCGCGAACGCGACGATGAAGTGCCGGTAGGCCCACAGCGAGCGGATGTACTCGCGGACGCCCGGCCGCTCGCCCGCGGCGCGCAGGCCGTAACGGGCCGCGAGCTGGGCTGGTGCGACGGTGGGATAAGGCTCTGTCACCACAGCTTCTGCCATGGTACGGGCTCCGATCTCCAGACTGGGGATGAGTGGCGGTCACACACGGTAGCCGACGTCGAGGAAGAGACGCCACCGTATCGACGTAAACGTGATGCTAGTCGGCCGCGCGTCGCGACGCAACCGTTGCGTCGCTGCGCTATCGTATGCACGTGCTGGCAGAGAGTAGGCGCGTCCCCGCGGGGGCGGCCGTGTTGAGAGGGGATATCACCGAGGCGATCCAGGCCGCGGTGGTGGAGGAACTCGCCCAGGTCGGCTACGGCCGGCTGTCGATCGAGGCGGTGGCCCGGCGCGCCGGTGTGGCGAAGACGGCCGTGTACCGCCGGTGGGGCTCCAAGCTCGAGATGGTGCTGGAGATCGTGTCCGGCCTCGCGGGCCAGAAGCTGCCGCTGCCCGACACGGGGACCCTGCGGGGCGACCTCATGATCCTTCTGCAGATCCTGACCCGGGCGCTGCGGCACCCGCTGGCCTCGCAGGTGATCCCGGACCTGCTGGCCGAGGCGGCCCGCAACCCGCAGATCGGCGAGAAGCTGCAGCAGGCGCTGCGGGCCAACCAGCACGAGATCGGGGCGCTGCTGATCGGCCGCGCCGTCGAACGCGGCGAGCTGCCCGCGGACACCGATCCCGACCTGGCGGTGGATCTGATCGTCGGTCCCGTCTACTGGCACCTCGCGGTGACCCGCAACCCGGTGCCGGCCGACTACGTGCCGCGCCTGGTGTCGGCGATCATCGCGGGCCTGACCGGCTGATCCGGGCGCGCCGCGTGCCGCCGGCCACT